>CATMNW010000332.1 GCA_950071875.1 uncultured Erythrobacteraceae bacterium
CCAAGCGGAAATGCCCCGATCTCATCTTCGTGAAGAGCCGGTTCGATGCCTACCGCGAAGTGAGCCAGCAGATCCGCGCCATCTTCCATCACCATACCGACCTCGTCGAACCGCTGAGCCTCGATGAAGCCTATCTGGATGTCACCGAAGACAAGCTCGGCATCGGCAGCGCAACGCGGATTGCCGAACTGATCCGCCAGGAGATCCGCGCCAAGACCCGGCTGACGGCCAGCGCGGGCGTCAGCTACAACAAGTTCCTCGCCAAGATTGCCAGCGATCAGAACAAGCCCGACGGGATGTGTGTCATCCGCCCTGGCGAAGGGGCCGCTTTCGTGGCCGACTTGCCGATCCGGCGGTTCCACGGGGTCGGGCCCAAGGGCGCGGAGAAAATGGCTCGGCTGGGCATAGAAACCGGCGGCGATATCGCTGCAAAGGACATCGAATGGCTGCGCGCCCATTTCGGTAGCTTCGCCGATTACCTGTATCGGGCTTCGCGCGGGATAGACCTGAGGCCGGTGCGCTCCAGCCGCATCCGCAAGTCCGTCGGCGGCGAGCGGACGTTCAATCGCGACCTGTCTTCAGGCGGCGAATTGCGCGAAACGATGGAGGATATCATCGACATCGTCTGGGGCTATGTCGAGCGCGCCGAGGCCAAGGGCCGCACGGTCACGCTGAAGATGAAATATACGGATTTCCAGATCTTCAGCCGCGCGAAGACAGTGGACAGGCCGATTGCCAGCAAGGAGGAATTCGCCGCGATCGGGCGCGCCCTGCTGGAAGAAGTCCTGCCGCTTCCCATGCCGATCCGCCTGATGGGGCTTACGTTGTCCAAGCTTGAGCGGCGCGGCGAAGACGAAAACCGGCGGCCGGACGCCCAGCTTTCACTGCTTTAGGATCGTTTCGCGCGCCACAGGTCCAGACGGGTCCGGGTGCGCGGGCTCAGCGGCTCCGGCAGCGAATGAACGGGGAAGAACTTGGCTTCGATGACTTCCCGCCCGTCCGGTTTGGGCATGGCGTCCAGGATGCCTTCGAAAACATGCGCGCGGTGTGGTGCGCCCGAGATGACTTCCTCGATCACGCCGACAAGGGTCAGGCCCTGCAGGGGGCAGCCCACTTCCTCGCAGATTTCCCGCCGTGCGGCATCTTCGGGCGCTTCGCCGCGGGCGATCCCTCCACCGGGAAAATACCAGCCGTCGGGCCCGTAGCTGTGCCGGACCAGCAGGATCTGCCCTTCCAGGTCGTGAGCGATCACCGATACCCCGTCGGGCGTCGTGCGCCGGACCTTGCGCCAGTGATGGCGCAGTCGATGTGCGAGTTTGAGAGCGGCCCGGTGCAACGGGCTCGGGATCAGGTGAAGCATGTCACGGGCTGCCTCGATGCTGCCAGCAGCCGCGCCACGGGAAGATCGCTTTCGCCCGCAATTGCCTGTTCCAGCACGTCGCGTTTCTCGTCACCGCGAATGACGAAGACGAGCTGGTCGCTGGCGAGAAGAGCAGGCATGGTCAGGCTGATGCGATCGAAAGGCGCTTCGGGCGGCAGCGGATCGGGCGTCTGCCGCACCACCTGGCGCGGCTCGTCGACCTGCGGATCGGTGTTCGGAAAAAGCGAGGCGATATGTCCGTCCGCCCCCATGCCCAGCCACGCGAGGGTAAAGCGCGGCACCGCTTCCATTTCCGACAGCGTGACGACTTCGGCGCCTGCCGGTTCGAACAGGTCGCGCAGCTTGCCGGTGTTCGACGCAGCGTGATCTTCGGGCACAACCCGATCGTCTCCGGGCCAGACGACCAGCCGCGTCCAGTCCAGATCGTGTTCGAGAAGCGATGCCATGATCGGGAAAGGAGTCGAGCCGCCGGGAACGGTGATCGTCACCGGCCCTTCGTCCTCGTCCAGCGCCTTGCCGAGTGTGGTCGCCAGCCAGTCCGCTATGGCCCCATCGCTGCGCCCATCGATCAGTGTCACATTATCCATGATGTCCTGATACACAAAGGCCGCCCATCCCCAAGGGGAAAGGCGGCCCTGCATTATCTCTGCATAGCTATTTACTTGCTGGTCTGGTTGAGGAACCAGATGCGTTCTTCGGCCTGGTCGATCCAGTCGTCGACGATACCGCTGGTGGCATTGTCGCCGGCTTCTTCGGCCGCTTCCTTCACTTCTTCCAGCCGGGTATGCAGCTTGCGGTTGTCGTCGCGCAGTTCCTTGACCATCGCATCGGCGGTCAGCGTCACGTCGTCCTGATCTTCGATACGGGTATGCTTCATGACGCTGCCGATCGAGGTCAGCGTATATTCGTCGTTCTTGCGAACACGCTCGCCGAGATCATCGACTGTGCCGATCAGCTGCGCTGCCTGCTCGTCGAACAGGACATGGAGGTCGCGAAAACGCGGGCCTGCAACATGCCAGTGGAAGTTCTTGGTCTTGAAATAGAGTGCCGTGGTATCTGCCAGCGCGCCATTGAGTGCGCTGATGAGACCGGCTTTCGAATTGTCGCCAACAGTGGCCATGGGATTTCCCTCTTGCTTTAACAAATGTTCATACGCCTAACGGTCAGACGGCTTGAGGGTTTCCCGATTATCGCCGGTCGCTGTAATCGTTTCAGGCGATGATGCCGCGCGCGCTCAGCCCGGTGATGATTGCAAGTACGAACAGCACGACTGCCAGGCCGATACGTATTGCGCGCAAGGGCAGTTTCGTCTCCAGCGACGCGCCCATTGCCCAGCCGATAGCCATTGCGGCGCAGCCCCCTATCGCCCCGCCGAGCCCCGCCAGCGGCCACGATGCGAAGACGACCGCAAATGCGGCGACCAGGAAACGGGCGGCATCGGTCAATTGGCGCGCAAACAGCACGATTGCCACCGCACCGAACGAACGGGTCGGCTCCAGCAGCGGCTTTTCCCGATTGGGCCACGCGCACTCCACCGCGGCAAGCAGCAGGGCGATGGCGACGAACATCGTGGAAGCGTCGGCCGACATGTCCCTCGCCAGAAGATTGCCGAACCATGCCGCAATCGCCGCCGTGGCAATCGAGCTGCCGAGTGCGACCGCCAGGAGACCATTGCCCGCCCTCAATGCCGCGGAAAGTCGTGCGACAAGGATCTGGTCGCGCGCACCTGTCGCAGCAAGGAAACTGGCGACCATGGCGAACAGCAGCGGCGTCATGCGACCTCCCTCTTTCTCTGCCTGCCTCCTTGCGATAGCACGCGCGCAAACGAAAGACAGGGAGGGACAGATGGAATTG
>CATMNW010000333.1 GCA_950071875.1 uncultured Erythrobacteraceae bacterium
GCGATTTCGCGCGATGTGTTCGCTGCCGGAGAAGCCTACACCGCCAAAACCAGCGGTTGCGGAAACGCAGCGGGATGCGATCGCCGCTAAGTTTCCACTCGCGTCCACTTAGTCCCGGTAGCAGACCTTCTTGACCGCCTCGACGATCCGCGGCGCATCGATGAGCGCGAGCTTTTCGAGATTGGCGGCATAGGGCAACGGGACATCCTCGTTGCAGACCCTCAGGACCGGCGCATCGAGATGGTCGAAACCTTCCTCCATGCAGATCGCCGTCACTTCCGAGGCGATCGAGCAGGTCGGCCAGCCTTCTTCGGCGATGACGAGGCGATTGGTCTTCGCGAGGCTGTCGAGGATCGCCTGCTTGTCGAGCGGGCGCAGCGTGCGCAGGTCGATGACTTCCGCCTCGATCCCTTCTTCGGCGAGCTTTTCCGCCGCTTCCAGCGAGAAACCGACGCCGATCGAATAGCTCACGATCGTCACATCCGATCCTTCGCGGACAATACGCGCCTTGCCGATCGGCAGGACGTGGTCGTCCAACTGCGGCAATTCGAAACTGCGGCCGTAGACCAGCTCGTTCTCGAGGAAGACAACCGGATCCTCGCTGCGGATGGCGGCCTTCATCAAACCCTTGGCGTCCGAGCTGTCATAAGGGGCGATCACGATCAGGCCGGGCACGCTGGCATACCAGGGGCCGTAATTCTGGCTGTGCTGCGCGCCCACCCGGCTCGCGGCACCGTTGGGGCCACGGAACACGATCGGGCACCGCATTTGGCCGCCGGACATGTAATTCGTCTTGGCTGCCGAATTGATGATGTGATCGATCGCCTGCATGGCGAAATTGAATGTCATGAATTCGACGATCGGACGCAGTCCGCCCATCGCTGCACCGGTACCGATTCCAGCGAAACCATATTCGGTGATAGGCGTGTCGATCACGCGTTTTGCGCCGAATTCGTCGAGCAATCCCTGTGTGACCTTATAGGCGCCCTGATACTCGGCAACTTCCTCGCCCATGACGAAGACCCGTTCGTCCCGGCGCATTTCCTCGGCCATGCCATCGCGCAAGGCTTCGCGTACGGTGGTAGAGGAAAAGCTGGTGCCTTCCGGAACTTCCGGGTCCATAACATCGACCTTGCGTGCCGGCTTCGTAATCTCGGCTTCACTTTCCCCGCGTCCGACGTCCTTACCTTCACCCGGAACGTCTTCAGGAGTTTGCAAAGGGGTTTCCGCTTCGAGGTCCGCAACGTCTTCGCCCTCGCCAGCCAGCATCGCGATGACTGTGCCAACCTTTACGCCCTCGGTCCCCTCTTCGACCATGATCTTGCCAAGGGTACCCTCGTCGACCGCTTCGAATTCCATAGTTGCTTTGTCGGTCTCGATTTCAGCGATGATGTCGCCAGCGACGATCTCGTCACCTTCGGACTTCAGCCATTTTGCGAGCGTGCCTTCTTCCATGGTCGGCGAAAGCGCCGGCATCTTCAATTCGATAGCCATGGCTCAGTACTCCCCCACCAGAACATCGGTGTAGAGTTCGGATGCATCGGGTTCCGGAGAGCTTTCCGCAAAATCGGCGGCCTCGGTCACGGTCTTTCGGATGCTCTTGTCGATCGCCTTGAGATCTTCCTCGCTCGATCCGTTTTCGATCAGCATTTTCTTGATACCCTCGATCGGATCCTTGTGCTCGCGAATATCCTGAACTTCCTCGCGCGTGCGGTACTTGGCGGGATCGGACATAGAGTGGCCGCGATAGCGATAGGTGTTGCATTCCATGAGAACCGGCCCCTTGCCTTCGCGGACATGGGCAAAAGCAATCTCGGCAGCTTGCCGTACTTCCAGCACATCCATGCCGTTCACTTCCATCCCCGGGATACGGAAGGCGGTGCCGCGGCGATGAAATTCGGTTTCGGCGGAACTGCGGCCGACCGCAGTACCCATCGCATACTGGTTATTCTCAACCACGAACACGATCGGCAGCTTCCACAGAGCGGCCATGTTCATTGTCTCGTAGACCTGGCCTTGGTTCGCGGCGCCGTCACCGAAATAGGCGAGGCAGAAACCACCATCATCATTATATTGGTGAGCAAGCGCGAGACCTCCGCCCAGCGAAACCTGCGCGCCCACGATACCGTGACCACCGTAAAACTTATGCTCGGTCGAGAACATATGCATCGACCCGCCCTTACCCTTGGAGATGCCCGCCTCGCGACCAGTCAACTCGGCCATGATGACCTTGGGATCGATGCCGTAAGCGAGCATGTGACCATGATCGCGATATCCGGTGATGACGCTGTCCTTGTCGCCATCGAGCGCCGATTGAAGACCGATCGCTACGGCTTCCTGACCAATGTAGAGATGACAGAACCCGCCGATGAGGCCGAGGCCATAGAGCTGCCCGCCCCGCTCTTCGAAGCGGCGGATAAGCAGCATCTGCTCATAGAAGTGGAGCATCTGCTCCTTCGTCGCATCGAAGCGCTTGTTCTTCTCCAGCGCTTCTTGCAGCGAATGGAGGACGAATTCGCTGTCCTCTGTAGGCGACTTAGCGGGCGTTTTCTTGCTCCGGGGGGCTTTGGCCAAGACTTTTGTCCTTGTTCTTCCGGGGAGGAATATCGGGAGCGCCTATAGGCACAGGCACGCAGACTGCGCAACGGGGTCAGCGCATATGCATACGAAAACCCTTACGGAATGCAGTTGTTTCCCGAAGACGCTCAATCGTCGAGCTTGATGACCACTTCGTTGGGGTGGACAACGTTCAACTGGCTGCGCAGCAACTCTCCGACCATGTCGGCGTCGGCAGCTTCCGGGTCCAATAGAGCTACGCGATTACGCAAGGCTTCGCCTTCGGCCTCAAGCGTCGCAAGTTGTGCTTGGCGTTGGTCAAGCAACCGGAGATTTTCGCTCCATGCCAGCAAACCCGACGGCCCAGCTATGGCGAAGCCGCCCATCACAAGCAGCACCGCAAGCGCTGCATGCTGCGTAATTCTCGCCTTCTGGAAACGTGCCGTGGAACTTGCTTGCCGCATTACGACTTAGAATCACAGTTAACCTTTCCGCGCAAGCGCAAATATCAGCGACGCGACGTCTTTACGACCAGAGCGCAGCAATCAGGACTGACACCTCGGAATGCCCGATGATTTCTTGACACATCATGGTTTCAAGTGTAACTAAATTAGTCAACAAGACAGATCAGTAATTCAGAGGAAAAAGATG
>CATMNW010000334.1 GCA_950071875.1 uncultured Erythrobacteraceae bacterium
AGGGTACATCGTCTGGGCCTATCGCAGCGAAAGGAAGAGTCCTGACGAAGGCGCGGAAATGCACGAGCATCTCGCAGTGGATGCAACCTCTCCCGGAATGAGCCTGCTCGTCGGACTCTGCCTCGCTCTAACGGGGATCGTCGGCACCATTGTCGGTGCGCGATTGCTCGTCGACGGAGCCATCGAGATAGCGCGTAACCTCGGGGTGGCCGAGACCGTAATTGGACTGACCGTGGTCGCGGTAGGCACCTCGCTGCCCGAACTCGTAGCTTGTGTGGTTGCAGCTTTGCGTCGTCACTCAGATGTCGTGCTGGGCAATATTATTGGCTCGAACATCTACAACGTGCTTGGCATTCTTGGTGTTACTGCGATCGTTCAACCGATTGCGATCCCGACGGAAATCGCTTCCTTCGACATATGGGTGCTCCTAGGCACGACGGCACTGCTTGGACTATTCCTACGCACCGGATGGACGCTTAAGCGGTGGGAGGGCGGTTTATTCCTAGTTCTTTACGCAGGATATGTGGCTTATCTGACCACGTAAAATGGATATTCGAGCGAATAGTGGCTCAGTTTGATCTGAGAATTAGAATCTTTGATCCGATTTTCCTTGGTTGATTGAGTTTTATTCCCACTTGGTCGCATCACTAAAAGAGTTTTGATGCTAGTCTCGACAATTCCGATAGAGGCATTGCTAGAAGGGACCAGCAAGCGAGGGGGAATGGCGATACATGAGCGTGTTGCTGTCGAGCCTTCCGACGGCGGCTTTCGCGGCTTTGATCCTGAAAGCGGACCGGGTGCTTTCCAACCATTTTGCGACGCTTTCGCCGAGCTAGCGATGTGCCAGGAGCGGACCGACCGCTAACGAACCGGTTGCGGACATCCACTGTCGCAACCACATAGCCTGCATGTCGGCCGATTGCTGTTCCGCCAAGTCCACCGAACTTGAAAAGCTTGCCCGCCAGCGCGAGCAGCGGCGCGTGCTCGTAGTCGTCCTCGCCATCAACGCCGTGATGTTCGTGCTCGAATTCGGCGCCGGCGTGATCGCCGGGTCCACCGCGCTGATGGCCGATGCCTCCGACATGCTGGGCGATGCGGTGGTTTACGCGGTTAGCATCTATGCCCTCGCGCGCTCGGAGCGTTGGAAGGCGGGGGCAGCGATGCTCAAGGGGGTGGTGATTCTATGCCTCGGGCTCGGGATCGCGGTCAACGTGGCACTCAAGATCGAGAGCGGCGTGCCGCCGTCCTCGACGCTGATGGTGGCGTTTGGCACCTTGGCGCTCGCCGCCAATCTCGTGTGTTTCCGCCTCCTCACCCGATTCCGGCACCAGGACGTCAACATGGCGAGCACTTGGGAATGCTCGAGGAACGACCTGATCAATAATTGCGGCGTGCTGCTCGCCGCCGCGCTTGTCTGGTGGTTCGCCTCGCCTTGGCCCGACATCGCGATCGGTGGTGTGATGGCGTTGATCTTCCTTCGCTCCGCCGTTCGCGTGATCACCGACGCTGCACCGCAATTGCGCGCGACCTGAAGTCCGCTTCTCTCCCACCAGCCGCGATCAAGCGCATTTTCCTACATCGTCGCAAGCTGCCATCATCGGGGGATGGCATCCATCCTCATTCGCTGTCGGCACTCGGCCTTGCCTCGCCTTCGCCACGCGGGCGCGGAGACGGTCGCGGCTAAGGTTACACCCGCGCCCGCAAGAACGCGCGCAAGCGACTGCAATCGCTTGGGTTTCTCGAACGGCGAAGTTTTGCAAACACCCCCGGTCGGCGGTCCATCAATCCATGTGCTTGAGGCCGACGCGGAGGTAGTCCCAGCCGGTGACGACCGTGAGCAGCGCCGCCGCCCACAGCGTGGCGAGGCCGACCGTGTGCGGCACGTTGGCTTCGAGTTCGCCCAGCATCACCGTCCATTCGGGCAGGCCGCGCCCGAGGATCAGCGAGCCGAGCGCCAGCAACTGGAAGGTCGTCTTCCACTTGGCGAGGCGGCTGACGGGCATCGAGATCTTCAGCGGGCCGAGGAATTCGCGCAAGCCCGAGACCGCGATCTCGCGGATCAGGATGATCAGCCCGGCGACCACATGCGCGTCGCCGACATAGGGCCCGCGCAGCACGCCCTGCGCCGCCAGCGTGAGAATGACCGCGGCGACCATGATCTTGTCGGCGATCGGATCGAGGAACTGGCCGAGCTTCGACACCGTCCCGCTCGAGCGGGCGAGATAGCCGTCGAAATAATCGGTCAGCGCCATCAGCGAATAAAGCGCGAAGGCGAACAGGTACCCCGTGGTCCAGTTGGGCCACCACATCAGCGCCACCAGCAGCGGCACCATCACGATCCGCGTCAGCGTCAGGATATTGGGCAGGTTGAGCATGGCGCGCGGACGATCCCCTGGTCTTTCCGCGTCCGCCTTAACAGGGGGATCGACGCTGCAAAAGCCTTGTGCTGCAGGCTTGAACCGTTACGGACGGCGGCACCAAGGGGCTACCGGGAAGCGACATGACGACATCCACGCACCTCGTGCGGACACGGCGGTTCGCCCCGCTTTTCGTCACCCAATTGCTCGGTGCCTTCAACGACAATCTCTACAAGAACGCGATGGTGCTGTTCGTCGTCTACAGCATCTACAATTCCGAAAGTGCCGAGGCGAGCTTCTCCGCCCTCGCCTCGGGTATCTTCATCATCCCGTTCTTCCTCTTCTCCGCGCTCTCCGGCCAGCTTGCCGACATGCGCGACAAGGCGAAGATCATCCGCATCGTGAAGCTGTGCGAGATCGGCATCATGCTGATCGGCGGCGCCGGGCTGCTGATGGCGTGGCAGGGCATCGCGATCGACCTGTTCGCGATCCCGCTGATGCTCGCCGCGCTGTTCGCGCTCGGCATGCATTCCACCTTCTTCGGGCCGATCAAATACGCGATCCTGCCCCAGCACCTGCACAAGGAAGAAGTACTCGCGGGTACCGGGCTGGTCGAGGCGGGGACCTATATCGCGATCCTGTTCGGCACGATCCTCGCTGGCTGGATCCCGGTCGAGGTAGCGGCCATCGCGACGATCCCGACCGCGTCTTCGACGATCCGTGGTTCCTTCGCGCCACCGTCGTCGCCGGCGGGGTTGCCGTGATCGCCATGGAAGCGGGATGGATCACGACCGAGGTCGGGCGTCAACCTTGGATCGTCTACGGCTACATGC
>CATMNW010000335.1 GCA_950071875.1 uncultured Erythrobacteraceae bacterium
CGTGGGCCGGGAACGCTTCGATGCATGGCTGCGCCAGTGGTTCGACAACCATGCCTTCCAGCCCGCCACGAGCGAGATGTTCTACGAAGACATGATGGCCAATCTGGTCAGCAGCGCTGCCGAAGCGCAGCGTCTGATGCTGCGCGAATGGATCTTCGAACCGGGCCTGCCGTCCAACGTGGCCAAGCCCGATCCGTCCGCTTTTGCGGAAGTCGACAGCGCGGTCGCAGCCTATGCATCCGCAGGGACCATTCCCGCCGCCTATTCCGGCTGGACTGCTGCGGAGCAGATGCGCTTCCTCGACAATCTCCCCGCAGACCTTTCCGCCGACCAGTTGGCTGCGCTCGATACCGCGCTTGGGCTGTCCGGCACCGGCAATAACGAAATCCTGTTTCTCTGGCTCGAGATGGCGCTGGAAAACCGTTACGAACCTGCCGTGCCGCAGGTAGAGGCTTTCCTGACCGAAGTCGGCCGCGCCAAGTTCGTGCGTCCGCTGTTCCAGGTTCTGTGGAACGAGGGGGAATGGGGCCGTCCGATTGCCACGCGTATCTACGCCGAAACGCGTGACAGCTATCACGCAGTCACACGCGCTGGCGTAGATCGGGTGCTGGAAGGCGGAGAGTGAGGCTAGCGGCCATCCTGTCGCTCGCGGTGGCGGTCGCAGCTGTCCCGGCCGGTGCGCAGGAAAAGCCGCCGGGACCGCCGCGGGGCCACCCGCCCGGTTTCTATTCTTTCGAACCGCGTTTTGAACCGGGTCCCTACGTGATCTTCTTCGATGCGGGAGACACATCGATTTCGGAAGGGGCGGACGAAATCCTGGATAATGCGGTCACGCATTGGCCGGATCCTCATCAACCCCGGTTCGTGCTTTGCTACGATCCCGCCATCGAAGGCGAGGCCGGAGCAAAGCTCGAAGACGAGCGCAAGGCAACCGTCACCGCGCAGCTGGAAGAACGCGGCGCGGTGCAGGTGCTGGATTCCCTCTGGGATTGCTATCATCGGGACGAACCGCTGCGCGACAAGCGCGCGCGCATGGCAATGCTCGGCGTGCTTGCGATTTCGCAAACCGGCGACCAGGGCGAATGACGTGGTCTTTTTAGCGTTGCATTGCAGCTCTGTTTGACCACATCGTAATCTGACGATGCTGCGCCAATATGAACTCGTAGAACGGGTCCTCGAATACGACCCAGACGCCGACGAGGCGATGCTCAACCGCGCCTATGTCTATACCGTCCAGAAGCACGGTACCCAGACGCGTGCTAGCGGGGATCCCTACTTCTCGCACCCGGTAGAGGTCGCCGGTCTGATGACCGACCTCAAGCTGGACCAGGAAACCATTGCGACTGCGCTTCTCCACGACACGGTAGAGGACCCGCTTGCCACCATCGACGACATCGAGGCGAATTTCGGCACCGATGTCGCGCGGCTGGTCGACGGGGTGACCAAGCTGTCCAAGATCGAGCAGATGCCCGAGAACGAGCGCGCGGCCGAAAACCTGCGCAAGTTCCTGCTCGCGATGAGCGAGGACATCCGCGTGCTGCTGGTGAAGCTGGGTGACCGGTTGCACAACATGCGCACGCTCCATTTCATCAAGAAACCGGAGAAGCGCCAGCGGATCGCCCGCGAGACGATGGATATCTATGCGCCGCTGGCCGAACGCATCGGCATGTATGAATACATGCGCGAGATGCAGATGCTCGCGTTCGAGCAGCTGGAGCCGGAAGCGTTCAGGACCATCACCCAGCGGCTCGACCAGATCCGCAACGAGGATGGCGGTCAGGTCGATGCCATCGCGCTCGACATGAAACATGCGCTGGCAGAAGCGGGTATCGTGACCGAGGTGTCCGGGCGTGAGAAGCACCCCTATTCGATCTGGCGCAAGATGGCCGAACGTCACGTCAGCTTCGATCAGGTGACCGACATCATGGCCTTCCGCGTCATCTGCGAGGATGTGGCCGACTGCTATCGCGCGCTGGGTGTGTTGCACACCACGTGGCAATTCCTGCCGGGCAAGTTCAAGGACTATATCTCGACGCCCAAGACCAATGGCTATCGGTCCCTGCACACGAGCCTGATGTATGAAAATTCGATGCGCGTCGAAGTCCAGATACGCACTCGCGAAATGCATCGCCGCAACGAATTCGGCCTCGCCGCACACTGGGCCTACAAGCAGGGCGGGCCGAGCAACACGGTCAAGCCTGACGGGCAGGTGGGATGGCTGCGCGACCTGATCGAGATCGTCGATACCAGCCACGATCCCGAGGAATTGCTCGAACACACCAAGCTGGCGATCTATCAGGATCGCATTTTCGCCTTCACCCCAAAGGGCGCGCTGTTCCAATTGCCCAAGGGCGCCACGCCGGTCGATTTCGCCTTCGCGGTGCACAGCGATCTCGGCGCGCAGACCGTGGGTGCGAAGATCAACGGGCGCCACGTTCCGTTGCGCACCCCGCTTGCGAATGGCGATGTGGTCGAGATCATCAAGGGCAAGGAGGCCGAGCCGCAATTGTCCTGGCTGGCCTTCGTCGTCACGGGCAAGGCGCGCGCGACGATCCGCCGCGCGGTGCGATTGAAAGAGCGCTTCGAACTCGCGGAGATCGGCCAGAAACTCTATCAGGAAATCGCCGCCAAAGTCCCGGCCAAGATCGGGAAGAAGGCGCTCACGGAAGCGTTGGAGCGGCTCGACATGGATGAAGCCGAGGACCTCTATTACGCGATTGGATCGGCCAAGATCGAGGATCGCGAGGTGATGGAGGCGCTGCTACCCGGCTGCACCGACGAATTGCCCGAGGGGCAGGACTGGACGCCGGGCAAGAAGGCGCTCTCGATCCGCGGCCTGACTCCGGGGGTGGGGTTCGACCTTGCGCCCTGCTGCCATCCGGTGCCGGGGGACCGGA
Organism: uncultured Erythrobacteraceae bacterium; assembly: GCA_950071875.1. Lineage (GTDB taxonomy): Bacteria > Pseudomonadota > Alphaproteobacteria > Sphingomonadales > Sphingomonadaceae > Qipengyuania. The sequence continues at coordinate 2,898 of CATMNW010000335.1, forward strand.
TCGTGGGCACGCGCCGTTCGGGCGCCAAGGTAGAGGTCCACACGATCGACTGTCACCGCCTCGCCAGTGGGATCGATAGCGACTGGATCGATCTGTCATGGACCCGGCAATCGGTCGGCGCGGTCGGGCGGCTGTGCGTGACGCTGTACGACCGACCGGGAACGCTTGCCGAGATGGCGGGCATCTTCGCCCAGAATAATGTCAACGTGACCTCGCTGAACCAGATCCAGCTCGACCATCCCTTCACGACCTACGAGGTCGACCTGCAGGTGCAGGATTTGGC
>CATMNW010000336.1 GCA_950071875.1 uncultured Erythrobacteraceae bacterium
GACAGCGCGATCGTCGAATATCTCGCGGACGAGTTCAAGAAGAAGGAGAACATGGATCTCCGGACCGACAAGCTCGCCCTGCAGCGCCTCAAGGAAGCAGCCGAGAAGGCCAAGATCGAACTGTCGAGCTCGGCCCAGACCGAAGTCAACCTGCCCTTCATCACCGCGCGCATGGAAGGCGGCAGCTCGACCCCGCTGCACCTTGTCGAAACGATCAGCCGTTCGAAGCTCGAACAGCTCGTCGGCGACCTGATCAAGCGCACGCTCGAGCCCTGCAAGAAGGCGCTTGCCGACGCTGGCGTTTCGAAGGACGAGATCGACGAGGTTATCCTGGTCGGCGGCATGACCCGCATGCCAAAGGTTCGCGAAGTCGTGGAAGAGTTCTTCGGTTCCAAGCCGCACACTGGCGTGAACCCCGATGAAGTCGTCGCGATGGGCGCTGCCATCCAGGCCGGCGTCCTCCAGGGCGACGTCAAGGACGTGCTGCTGCTCGACGTGACCCCGCTGTCGCTGGGTATCGAAACGCTGGGCGGGATCATGACCAAGATGATCGACCGCAACACGACGATCCCGACCAAAAAGACCCAGACTTACTCGACCGCCGAGGACAACCAGAACGCGGTGACGATCCGCGTCTTCCAGGGCGAGCGCGAGATGGCGCAGGACAACAAGATGCTCGGCCAGTTCGACCTGGTCGGTATCCCCCCCGCACCGCGCGGCGTGCCGCAGATCGAAGTCACTTTCGACATCGACGCCAACGGCATCGTCAACGTCTCGGCCAAGGACAAGGGCACCGGCAAGGAGCAGCAGATCCGCATCCAAGCTTCGGGTGGTCTGTCGGACGACGACATCGAGAAGATGGTCCAGGACGCCGAGAAGTTCGCCGACGAGGACAAGAAGCGCAAGGAAAGCGCCGAAGCGCGCAACCAGGCCGACAGCCTTGTCCACGCTACCGAGAAGCAGCTCGAAGAGCATGGCGACAAGATCGATGCTTCGCTGAAGAGCGAAGTGGAAGAGAAGGTCACGGCGCTCAAGACCGCACTCGAAGGTGACGATGCGGCAGACATCAACGCCAAGGCCCAGGACCTGTCGCAGAGCGCGATGAAGATGGGTCAGTCGATCTACGAGCAGGAGCAGGCGAATGCCGGTTCTGACGCTCCTTCGGGTGACGATGGTGCCGCAGGCGGCGCTGCGGAGGAAGAGGTGGTCGACGCCGAATTCTCCGAAGTCGACGAAGACGCGAAGAACTGATCGCTGGAATGAGAAGCCAATCGCCATCGGTGCCCCCGCGCACCGGTGGCGATTAGCCATTGGATGACCATGTCGACGACTGAAACCGATCTCTACGAACTGCTTCAGGTAAGCCGCGATGCCGATGGCGCGACTATCAAGTCGGCCTATCGTAAACTTGCGATGAAGCATCACCCGGACCGCAATCCCGGTTGCACCGAAAGCGAAGGCAAGTTCAAAGCGGTAAGTGCTGCCTATGAGGTCCTGAAGGACCCGCAGAAACGTGCCGCCTACGATCGCTACGGTCACGCCGCCTTCCAGCAAGGTGCCGGCGGAGGTGGTCATCCAGGCGCCGATTTCGGAGACCTGGGCGATATTTTCGAGACGATCTTCGGCAGCGCCTTTGGCGGCGGAGCGGGGGGGAGGGCGCGTCCGCGACGCGGGGCCGATCTTCGTTACGATATGCAGATCAACCTCGAGGAAGCGTTTCACGGCAAGTCGACCGAAATCGAGATCGAGGTTTCCGAAGTTTGCGATACTTGCCACGGATCAGGGGCCACGCCCGGCACACAGGCCCGGACCTGCAACCTGTGTCACGGCCAAGGGCAGGTTCGCGCCAAGCAGGGCTTCTTCGTGGTCGAACGACCTTGCCCGAACTGCCATGGAAGCGGCGAGGTCATCACGTCGCCATGCCGCGACTGCCGCGGCGAAGGGCGGATCGACAAACCGCAGGCGCTGCAGGTCGATATTCCGCCAGGCGTCGATACCGGCACGCGTATTCGCCTTTCAGGCAAGGGGGAGGCGGGACCCAGAGGTGCACCGTCCGGTGACCTTTATATCTTCGTCCATGTGAAACCACACACGATCTTCCAGCGCGAGGGCACCACGTTGGCCACGCGTGTCCCCATCAGCTTCACCAAGGCCGCCCTTGGTGGATCCATCGAGATTCCAAACCTTGATGGTGAGGAAGTCACGATCGAGGTCCCTGCCGGTATCCAGTCCGGCAAGCAACTTCGCCAGCGCGGTGCGGGCATGCCTGTTCTGCAGGGCAGGGGGCGCGGCGATCTCGTCGTGGAAATCGCGGTCGAAACGCCTACCAAACTCAGTAAGGAACAGCGGGCGCTTCTCGAGCAGTTCCGCGAGTTGGAAACGGGTGACGAATGTCCTGAAAGCCGCGGCTTTTTCAACAAGTTGAAAGATGCATTCGGCGGATAATTGCCAAGCTTGCAGCTGGCGGCAATAAGCGTATTCCATGCTGCCATCGCTGACCATCATCGACGATTTTCTGGCCGACCCCTGGGCGGCGCGGCGCGCTGCGCTCGCCTTGGATTATGCGCCACCGGGCGAACGGGGGAATTACCCGGGCCGCGATTCCACCTCTGCGCTGCCGATGGATGGAATCAACAGCACTGTCTCGCGGCATCTTGGCCTGGAATTGCAGGCCGCGCCGAATACCGAACATGGCCACTGCCGTATCACGCGCAAAACCGACAAGGGGCGCAGCGGCGTGCACATCGATCCCGCGTATTATTCGGGCATCCTGTACCTGTCCCGCCCTGAAGAATGCGCCAGGACCGGCGCGGGCGGGACGGATTTTTTCCGCCATAAGCGGACGGGTCTCGAACGGGTGCCCGCCAATGGTGCGGAACTTGCGGCGACAGGCTATGATACCCTCGACGCCCTGATATCCGACGTGGTGAACAAGGACACTACCCTCCCGGGCAAGTGGGAACGGGTGATGCGCGTTCCGATGCGCTTCAACCGCCTCGTCCTGTTCTCACCCTGGCAGTTCCATACCTCGGCCCCCGGATTTGGAACTGGCGACGAAGACGCAAGACTGGTCATGCTGCTCTTCTTCGCGCGTGCGGGACGCTAGGGCATCCGGGCGACAATTTCGCCGCGGATCTCGTCGATCAGCCGCAGCGCACAGCGCCCCGTGCGT
>CATMNW010000337.1 GCA_950071875.1 uncultured Erythrobacteraceae bacterium
GTGCTCGATGGCATGCTGATCGCGAAGATGAATTCGCTTCAGGCTTCCAGCGCCGGCTGGTCTGCTCCCGTCGGTGCGCTTGTCGGATGGTCGCTGGAAGACATCATGGCGGGCCGCGACACCATGCCGACGGTCATTTTCGAACCGAGCGAAACGCAAGCGGTTGAACAGGTTGCCTCGTCCGAAACCAAGCTGTGGGTCAAGGTTCTCGACGATGTGTCGGGCAAGCTGATCGAACTCACTCCGGGCGATGCCGGGTGGACCCAGCGCACGATGGATCTGCCGGCCAACAGCACGATCCAGATCGCCAACACCAGCGGCAAGGGCGATACAGCCTTCGTCACGGTGGAAAGCATGTTGTCGCCGCCGACACTGTGGGCCGTGCCGAGCACGGGGACCCCGGTCGCGATTGCCAGCGAACCGGCGCAGTTCGATGCAAGCAAGTTCACCGCCGAACAGAAATTCGCCACCTCGAAGGACGGAACCCGCGTTCCCTACTATCTGGTGCGACCCAAGGATGCGGAAGGCCCGCTGCCTACGCTGATCCATGCCTATGGCGGTTTCCGCAACGCACAGACGCCGAAGTATCTGACTGCAGAACCCTATCGCAGCGGCCCGCTGGGCCTGTTCTGGGTTGAAAGCGGCAATGCCTATGTACTCGCGAATATCCGCGGCGGCGGCGAATACGGCCCACGCTGGCACGAGGAAGCACTGCGCGAAAAGCGGCAGAACAGCTTCGACGATTTTCATGCGGTGGCCGACGACCTTGTTGCAAACCGTCTTGCTTCGCCCGGACACATCGCCGCTTCGGGCCGGTCCAACGGCGGTGTGCTGGTGGGCGCGGTCGCAAACCAGCGACCCGACCTCTACGGTGCGATCATATCGGGCAGCCCGCTGATCGATATGCGGCGCTATAACAAGCTGCTCGCCGGCGCATCCTGGATGGCGGAGTACGGCAATCCGGACGTGCCCGAAGACTGGGCCTTCATGAAGGCATGGTCGCCCTACCAGAACATGAGCGACGATCCCGATGTACCTGCGGCCTTTTATTATCTGTCGACGCTGGATGACCGGGTCCATCCCGGCCATGCCCGCAAGGCGGCTGCCAAGCACGAAGCCTATGGACAGACGTTCTACTATCGCGAAGCGACCGAGGGCGGCCATTCGGTGGGTTCAGACAAGGAAGAAGACGCCAATCGTGCCGCACTGCTGCTGACCTATCTCAATCGCGAGATCGGCGAAGGCACGAAGGACTAGGCTTCGAGCCGTTCCGTCAGCATATGCGGGGTGGCGAGGCCGAAGGCGAGCGCCATGGCCACCCCGATATCAAGCGCACCCCAGACTACCGCTGCACCGATAGCCGATGCACCGACGACCGCCACGGCCGTCGGCAGGGCTACCGCTTGCCATACCCGGACAGCGCCATGCTCCGCGATCTGGCGCTGCTGGATTGGAATTGCATGAGCGGTAAGGAAGATCACGCCGACCGCCAATACTGGGTAAAGCAGCACGACGGATAGCAGCGCGACCAGCGCGTGCCCGAAGCCGCGCCTGCTTTTTGCGCTGGCGGCAAGGGCCGCGATCGTGCCGAACAGTCCTGCCAGGGTTACGCCGATGAACCAGGCAGTGGGCACCGGCCCACCGGCGATCAACGCAAAAATTTCCCGCGTGGTGTCGGGACGGAAAAGGGCGCTACCGCCCGTCGCGAGACCGGCGATGGCCAGCCGGACCTCGCTGGCCATGCGGTTGTCGCTGCGGGCAAAATGCCACGCCGAAAGCGCAAGGAACAGGGACAGTCCGGCAAGAGGAGCCACGAGAAACGCAGCCGCAATTGCCAGTCCGACCAGTACGTAAGCACCTGCGAACAGCAGGCTGAACCGCGCCATCTTACCGCCGTTTTCGTCACCGGCACCATGGGCAAGTCCGGCAACGAAGAACGCAAGGCCGGTCACGATCGCCACCTCTTCGCCGATCAGTTGCGCCACCGCTGCAAGCAGGACCGCACCCCACGACAAAAGGGCCCCGGCATCGTGCCAGGGCCCTTTCTTTGGTTGAGGAACCGTATTGCCCGGGATGTCAGTCACCGCGCTGCGATGCGACCTGCGATCCCAGCGGCGAGGTTTCCAGCGCTTCGGCCGCCGGAACGTATCCCTCCAGCGCGCTACGACGCAGGACATACCGGCTGAGGATAAGGCCGTAGACCAGCTTGGAAGAGATGTCGGCAATCGAGAACAGCAGCTGGCGCGCCACCACGATATCGCCGGTAAAACCGAGCTGGGGAAGCGCATAAGCGATCGGATAGAGGCCCCATGTCGCAAGGAAATACCACCAGATGTTCTTCGGCCATGCCTTGAGCTGGTCGGGGCTGTTGGCGATGCCCGCAGTGATGACACCGCGCACCTCGACGATCAGCCACACGAAGAACACGGTCGAAATCACGCCCCAGATATTCAGGCGCGAGAAGTCGCCGGTTTCGCCAAACTGTCCGTAAAGGCCGGTCCAGATCATCAGCACGGCAGGAATGATCATGCGCAGCGAGCGCTTGTGCAGTTCCGGCCTCGGCAAGGCGAAAGCGATGGCAAGCTGCGTAAGCAGGATGGGGACGGTAATCGTCCAGTTCCCGTAACGAAACGCATTGGTAAAGCTGGAGCCTTCCGACAGCGGGACATACATGGCCCCCTGCAGGCTGTAGCTCGTCTCCCATAGCGAAAATTCGCGCAGCAGGCTCAGCCCGGCGCTGGCCATCACGACAGCCGAAAGGATCGGCACGACGCGATAGCGCGGCGCCAGCTGGAAGCTGGCGAGAATGAAATAGATCATGAAGGCGAAATGCGCACCATAGCTGACCATCAGGATCAGCGATCCGGTGGTATATTGCCCTGCGGTGAGCGACACGAGGTTTTCGATACTGCCGAAAGCTTCGGCGGAGGGAGTTATCATAGCCTGAACCCTTATTCCTAAAGAGCCGCTTCGTGTGTCGCCCCGAACTCCCCGGACAACGTCGCGTCGGCAACCAAAGTCGTTATCGCTGGTTAAGGTTCCGCATGACGTTACTTTTTGTCTCCAACTCTCTCGCATGAGCCGCAGCGATCCGATCAAGGACCTGACCGGCTGGGTCCTGCACCGCCTGACGGCCAATTACTGGTCGCTGGCCCCCGGTGCCGTGTTT
>CATMNW010000338.1 GCA_950071875.1 uncultured Erythrobacteraceae bacterium
CAGCGCTGGAAAGGCGTGAACCTGGTCCTCGGCACAGGTGATCCGGTGGTGGTCCAGGCAGAATTGCCGGTCGAACTGACCGGGGCCAATCCGCTCGCGCCACGGTTCATCTATTTAGCCATGCGGCCGACGGCGACCGATGCCGGGGGGCAGATTACTGCCATCGAGACATGGGCGGTCTATTGCGGTCCGGTCGAAGAGAAAGACGACAAGCAGGTCACGGCGGAAAATTTCGAAGACGCGATGGCGGATTCCGTCACCAGGCAGCCTTTCGCCGGTCTCACCGTGGTTCAGGGCAATTGTATCGCCCGGGATATCGCAGCCCTGCAGAACGCCGCGGCCCTCAGCGAAACGCTCGACAGGCATTCCGAAGATGGCGTGGGCAGTGCGCGATGGCTGCGCGCGGCTGACGATGTCGATTTCGATGCTGCGCCGGAGTCTGGCGAGGATTAATTCCCGACGCGAACGGGCATCACTTTTCGCGATCCCGGGCATTCTCGTGGTGGCGGATGACTTCGTCGATAATGAAGCGCAGGAACTTTTCACTGAATTCCGGGTCCAGCTCGCTTTCCTCGGCCAGCCGGCGCAGGCGGGCGATCTGCTCCTGCTCGCGGGAGGGATCGGCGGGGGGAAGCGTCACCTTTGCCTTGTATTCGCCCACTGCCTGCGTGATCCGGAAGCGTTCGGCCAGCATGTGGATGAGCGCGGCATCGATATTGTCGATGCTCTTGCGGAAACCGGCGAGGACGGGATCGGGCTGGGTCGGTGAGATCATGCTTGGCAGGCTAACAGCAAATCCGATCTTGCCAAGAAAGCTTGCGCAGACCATGGCCAAGCCGAAATGTCTGCCGACGTGATACCCCTCAAGCGCAAGCAGCCGGAAGGCTCGATCGAACCCATGCTGGCGCTGACCGCCAATGGCATGAACCAGGTCAATCAGGTCATCCTCGACCGGATGCAGAGCGAAGTGCCGCTGATACCGGCTCTGGCCGGTCATCTGATCTCAGGCGGCGGCAAGCGGCTGCGCCCGATGCTCACACTGGCGGGCGCGGAACTGGTCGGCTATTCGGGAGCCCGGCATTACAAGCTCGCCGCCGCGGTGGAGTTCATTCACACCGCCACGCTGCTGCACGACGATGTCGTCGACGGCAGCGACCTGCGGCGCGGCAAGGCGGCAGCGAACATCATCTACGGCAACCCCGCGACGGTGCTGGTCGGCGATTTCCTGTTCAGCCGCAGTTTCGAACTGATGACCGAGGACGGCAGCCTCAAGGTCCTGAAGATCCTTTCCGGTGCCAGCGCCATCATTGCCGAAGGCGAGGTCGACCAGCTCACCGCGCAGCGCAAGATCGACACCAGCGAACAGCGCTATCTCGGCATCATCCGCGCCAAGACCGCCGCCCTTTTTGCAGCGGCCAGCCGGATCGCCGCCGTCGTCGCGGAATGCAGCGACGAGCAGGAACAGGCGCTCGACGAATATGGCCGCAACCTGGGCGTTGCTTTCCAGCTGGTCGACGACGCGCTCGATTACGATTCCGATGCCGCTGCCATGGGCAAGGACCGGGGCGACGATTTCCGCGAAGGCAAGATGACGCTTCCGGTCATCCTGGCCTATGCCCGGGGAACCGAGGAAGAGCGTGAGTTCTGGAAGGCCGCGATCAGTGGCTTCCGCACGGAAAACAGCGATCTGGAACACGCAATCGCCCTGATCGAACGGCACAATGCGGTTGCTGATACCAAGGCGCGCGCCCGGCACTTTGCCCAGCGCGCGATCGATGCGCTGTCGATCTTCCCCGATGGCAGGGCACGCAATGCCATGACTCAGGCCGCCCTGTTCGCGGTAGCGCGCGGCCACTGATCCATCGTAGGGGGCCTGCGTGCCCGATTTGCCGATCCACGCTGTTCTGCCGGAATTGCTTGCGTCCCTGCGCCAGCATACCGGTGCGGTCCTTGTCGCTCCGCCCGGTGCCGGCAAGACGACTGCGGTGGCGCCTGCGCTGCTTGGCGAAGATTGGTGCGATGGCACGATTATCCTGACCTCGCCGCGCAGGGTTGCTGCCCGGGCTGCCGCGGAAAGGATCGCCAACATGCTCGGCGAGGAGGTGGGCGAAACCGTCGGCTACCTCACCCGCCTCGATTCCAGGCGAAGTGCCAGGACGCGCCTCCTGGTGGTAACCGAGGCTATTTTCGTAAACACCATCCTCGACGATCCGGAACTCGACGGGATTGCAGCTGTGCTCTTCGACGAGGCGCACGAGCGCCATCTCGGCAGCGATCTCGGGCTGGCACTCGCGCTGGAAACGCGCAGCATACTGCGCGAGGACCTGAGGGTTCTGGTCATGTCGGCAACGATCGACGGTTCGCGCTTTTCGCGACTGCTGGGTGAGGATGCCCCGGTCATCGAAAGCGAGGGCAGGGCGTACCCGCTTCGGATCGAATGGCTGGGGTCGTCCCCGCAATTGCGGGTCGAGGACGCGATGGCGGCTGCCATAACGACCGCGTGGAAACAGGAGAATGGCGACATCCTCGCGTTTCTTCCCGGTGTCGGCGAAATAGGGCGTGTGGAAGAGCGGCTGGCGGAGCGGTTGCCCGGCGCGCTGGTGCTGCCACTGCACGGACAGGTGCAGCCTGCCGACCAGCGCGCGGCGATCCGCCGGAATGGCGAAGGACGCCGCAGGATCGTGCTGGCCACCGCGATTGCCGAAACCTCGCTAACCCTCGATGGGGTATCGGTAGTCGTGGATGCAGGGCTTTCGCGTCGGGCCGAGTTCGATCGGGCTGCGGGAACCACCCATCTGGTAACCCACCGGGCCAGCCAGGCAGCCGCTGCCCAACGGGCAGGCCGCGCGGCAAGGCAGGGGCCGGGTGTCGCCTACCGTTTATGGGAAGAAGGCGGGCATCTTGGGCGCCAGCCCTACGACCCGCCCGAAATGCTGACTGCGGATCTTGCGCCGTTGGTCCTGTCGCTTGCGAAATGGGCGCAACCGAACCGGCAGGGCTGGCATGGCTCGATCCGCCGCCTGTCGCTTCGATCGCCGCGGCACGCAGCACACTGGCAGAACTGGGGGCACTCGATGCCGAAGGGCGCATTACCGAGACGGGAAGCAAGCTCGCCAAGCTCCCTCTCGACCCGCAGGGGGCGGCGTGCGTGCTGTTCGGTGCCGAACA
>CATMNW010000339.1 GCA_950071875.1 uncultured Erythrobacteraceae bacterium
ACTTCCCAGCGGCTGCGGGGGGCCGGATCGCGTGCCTTCACGCTGTCGAGATAGGCGACAAGCCGTTCGAACATTGGCACTATTCTCCCACCAGTGGAGGATTAAAGCAAGCGACCCTGCTCGGGTCCCTGGACCGCCTCCAGCGCGTCTCGCCATACAGATAGGGTCGCGGGAACCTGCCGTTCAAGGCTGAGCCGGTCGATTTCGGCCACGATTTTCTCCATCGCCGCGTAGCTACGCTCCATCCGGGGCACCAGATAGTGAGGTGCGCCCTCGCCCAGCGCAAGGCCGCGTTGGGCTGCATGGGACAGCATCAGTTCGGCGCTCAGTGCATCGTCGGGCGGTCCGATTTCCAGCTGCAATGCTGCGCCCATGCGGCTGCGCAAATCGGGCAAGGTGATGTCCCAATTGTCACCATCGACCACCAGCAGCAGCGGAAATCCGTCTTCCTGCGCGCGGTTCCAGCGGTGGAAGACTTCCGTTTCCTCCAGGCTCTCGACGCCATCGATCACGCCGCCGGCGTGCCGATTGGCGAACCATCGGGCGAACAGCGATTTGCCCGATCGCGGTGGCCCGTGGAGAATGGCCGTGCGGAACGGCCAGGTTTCCGGTGCGGCCAGCGCTTCTGCAACCGCGCGGTTGCCGGAACCCACCACGATACTGGCAGGTTCGCCCGAACCTGCAGGAATCAACGGAAGGGCGAATTGCGTAGCCATCGCAGCCGTCGCTTAGCGGCTGATCGAAAGCGCGTTGCTGCCCTGGCGCACCGTGAAGCCGCGGGCCCGCAGCGCATCGGCAAGTTCGCCGATCGATCCGGCGAAACTGACGGTCATGACCGATGTACCGCCGATGGCCGTGCTGCGGATACCCGTGCTGCGCACTCCGGGTGTTCCGCGCACTGCGGAAATCGAACCGTCGAACGCGCCAGCATCCGGGGTCGCCACCTGGACCGTGTATAGCGCAACGGATCCTTCGGGCGGCGGGGTGCGGATGGGGGCTGCGGTAATCGCATCGCCGCTTTCCGCAGTCGGTTCTGCCGAAGCGGCTGCGGCGGCGGCGCGATCCTGTTGCCTGAGCGCGCGGCCCAGGTCGAGCAGGCGCTGGAGCGCAGGATCGAGTTCTGGCGTGCCGATATTGAGCGTGGGGTCGGGCCGCAGCTTGCCTTCGGCCAGTGCTGCCTCGAAAATGCCATTGAAGCGCACGACGGCGCGCGACAGCATTGCGGGCAGTTCGGCGGCGGACGGTGCGGTCATGTCGAACCCGTCGAGATATTCGTTATCCGGGCCATAGCGCGCGGTAAAAGTGCCTTCGACCGGCCCGCCGGGATAGGTGTAGCGCAGGTTCGCAATCGGCACGAGGACATCGGCAGCGCCGAACTGGTCAAGCGAATTGCGCCACCAGGTGCGGCTGCGCCGTCCGGTCTGCCCGTAGGTCAGCAGCAGGGAATCGCCGCCCGATCCCGAAGGCCGGACATAATCGATACGGCTCTGCCCCGTCTGGTACTGGGCCCAGGCACGTTGCCAGGGGTTGCGCTGCTCGAACACCATCTGCGTCCCTGCCGATATGGTGACCGGCAGGAGAAGCATCGGGGCCGACCGCGCCGCTGCATCCTGCGCGCCGAGATAGCGCGCCGCACGCTGGCGGTCGAAGACAACACCAAGCGTGGCGATGTAGCGTTTCGGGCCCAGCCTTTCGCGTTCGATGATGATTGCCGAAACAAGCCCCTCAATCTGCGAATCGGCCAGTTCGGGACCGTCGATCCGTTCCCATGCCTTGCGCTGCGCTTCCTTCCACGCCTCGGTACGTGCTTCGGAGCCGCTGTCCGCGCGAACGTCGACCTCGATGCCGGTAACCTCGATATCGCTGCTCGATGCGATCGGCGCGATGCCGCGTTCGCCGCCAACCTGCGCCCACACGGCGACCGCAGCAAGGCACAGGGCAGCCAGTGCCAGCACCAGAATGGCGTTGCGGCGAAGGGCTGGTGAGGGAGAAATAGCGTGGCTCATGGGGAAACTGGCCGCCTTTTGCCCAAAGCCTGCTGGAAATCCAAGCGCGAATGCGTAAGGCGGGACACATGAATGACGAACCGCGCCAGAAGCCGTCCTCCTACACCTACGAACAGGCGGGTGTCTCGATCGAAGCGGGCAATGCCCTGGTCAAGGCGATCGGCCCCTTGGTGAAAGCCACCATGCGCCCCGGTGCGGATGGCGAAATCGGCGGTTTCGGCGGGTTTTTCGACCCGAAGGCGGCAGGATACAAGGATCCGCTGCTGGTTGCGGGCAATGACGGGGTCGGCACCAAGCTGAAACTGGCGATCGAAAGCGGCAAGCACGACACGGTCGGCATCGACCTTGTCGCAATGTGCGTGAACGATCTGATCGTCCAGGGCGCTGAACCGCTGTTCTTCCTCGATTATTTTGCCACCGGCAAGCTGGAGAACGGCGTCGCAGAACGGGTGATTGCCGGTATCGCCGAAGGGTGCAAGCAGGCCGGGTGCGCGCTGATCGGCGGCGAAACGGCGGAAATGCCGGGCATGTATGCGGAAGGCGATTACGACCTTGCCGGTTTCTGCGTCGGTGCGGTCGAACGCGGCGAACAGCTGACGGGCGAACGCGTGACGCCCGGTCACATCCTTCTCGGCCTGGCGAGTTCGGGGGTCCATTCCAACGGATATTCGCTGGTGCGGCGCCTTGCCGAAGACAAGCAATGGAAACTCGACCGTCCGGCGCTGTTCGATCGCGATCAAGTGCTGATCGATGCACTGATCGAACCGACCCGGATCTACGTCAAAAGCCTGCTGCCCGTGGTGCGTGATGGATTGATCGACGCGCTAGCCCACATCACCGGCGGCGGCCTGCTCGAAAACATCCCCCGCGTCCTGCCCGAAGCCACCCACGCCGAAGTCGACGCCGACGGCTGGAAGCAGCCGGGACTGATGGCCTTCCTGCAGGCGCAGGGGAATATCGAACCTGTTGAAATGGCACGAACTTTCAATTGCGGCGTCGGTATGGTGCTGGCGGTCGACCCTGCCAATGCGGAGATCGTGCGCACCCGCCTCGAGGACGCTGGCGAGACGGTCCTTGCCGTCGGCCGGATCGTGGACGGCGAAAAGGGCTGTACCGTGCGCGGGTCCGCCGGAACATGGGCGG
>CATMNW010000340.1 GCA_950071875.1 uncultured Erythrobacteraceae bacterium
GCGTGCCTTGATGCCGAGGGCGTATTCGTTACCGCATCTGGGCTGCGAGATCTCCGGCGTGTCGATATCCGCGATCCTGATCTTCACGCCTTCGAGCCAGATCGTGTCGCCATCGATGACACAAGTGCGTCTGACCATGCCGCAAACGGCAAAGCTGTGCTTGGTTCGTCCCTCAGCGATCGCCGAACCAAAAGGCCAGTAGATGCCAAGAATGCCGCCCAGAATGCCAACGAGTAAGCCTCCGGCAACAAGCAGCGCAAGGCCGCGCCGTTTGCCTTGCTTCTGTCGGAGAACTCCTGCGTGAAAATCGAAGACATTATTCTGAGGTGATCTTCCTGCCATGCCAACTCCTTTCATTTTCGGGCCTGCAAGCCAAGATACCGTGCTCGCTTTTCCGATGATTTTCGGCTATTTTCTCAGCAACAAGATGGGGCTGAGAAGAGGAGAGGGCGGCTCCCTTCTTGTGAAGGAGAATGAGCGATGAACGATCCAGACGACACACCCCCGGGCGGCAAGGAGGGCTGGGAGGGCTTCCGCGAAGTAGATCGGGCCATCGCCGAGAACCGTCTCACTTCCTACACCTGGAAAAAGACCTGGGCTGACCCGTGGGGCAAGCTTGGATTGATCCTGTTCGGGGTCCTGTTCCTCGCCTTTTTGATCTATGTCATCATCTACGACGGGCTGATCTGAGCTACCATTCCTTCACATCGTCGGCCGCTTCGGCCGAGGCTCCCTTGGCATCGCGAGTCTTGCCATCGAGGTATCCTTTGACGGTCCCGATCCGCCGGTCCCCTTGTTGTTGGACCCGACCTACATTCCGGGCGATGTCTTCACGCTCGCTTGAGGGGGCGCCAAGGCTCCCTGGTACCCCGCCAAGCCGTACCGATCCCCGCACGCCATCTGCGCTGCTCACAGCGGGTCGAGCGACGGACGCAAAGGGCGGCAGAGCCAGGTCATCCGCGATCTCGGCATTGAGCTGGTTCGCATAGCTTTCGACGAACCGCGCCTGGAGTTTCTGGCCCCGCGCACTCATCTGGAAATCGATGTCGTCGAAGCGCACCGGCCCATAGTAGTCGCGGTTACCATCGATCTCCGCCATGCCCCATTCGCGATAGGCCTGGCTGAGGTTGAGCGTGCCTGCGGCATTGGCACTTTCGTACCAGCTTGCCTGGTTCTCAAGGCGGCTGGCGATTTCCTCGGCGCGGCGTGCTTCGCGGGTATAGCTCTGCGCTTCGGTGATCGACGTGGTGATGCCGGCCGAACTGCTCGAAACCAGCGCTTCGGAGCTTGAGCTTGTCTCACGCAAGAAGCCCTCGCGCGTGCTCGACCAGCTACGGCTGTCCGAGATCTGGCGCAGCGCTCCCATGATGCGCGAGCGGTCTTCTGAAGCGATCCCGATATCGCTATCGGTCCAGCTCTGGTTGCGTCCTCCCTTAACACCTATGCTCGCCGAGCCAGCGCCTTTTTCTCCCTTCAGTCCTAGAGCGCCATCCCCGTTCAAGAACCAGGATACGGTGATGTCATCGGCCGCGCGGCGCGAAAGCCCGAATTGCTGCTGGAGTGTCTTCGAGGCGTTGTCGACTTCGCTGAAGGCGCTGCCGATGCTGTCGCTCGTTGACGTGCCACTGACGCTCTCGTTCGAGCGCGAGCGGGTGTAGGCATCGCGCAACTCGCTGAAGCGGGTGACAGCCGAACTCGTTGATTGCTGGGCAAGGTTCGAGAATGTCTCGCTCTGGCCGCGGCTCTGGCTAGCCATGGTCGCAAGCCGGCTCGAGAAGTCCTGCCCGAGTGTCGGGGTAAACGGATAGCTCGAGGTCGGCACGGTGGCGAATTCGGCTTGAGCGAAGCCGGTGGTCTGGGTGCCGTTTTCGCCCGTGGCTCGCGTCTGCGCGGCGCCGTAGCCAATGTTGGGAGCAAGGCTGGCTTGCGCAAACTGGCGCGAAAACACGTTCGAGTTCTCAAGGCTGGAATTGCCGAGCGAAACATTGCCGGTGCTCGCTTCGCGCGCCGCCTCTTCTGCCGCGTTCTGGCTCGGATTGAGGTAGCTGGTTGCCTGGCCCGATATTGCGAGCGCGCCCCTGGCGACGCCGCCTGCAAGGAACGGTATCGATGCAACGAGATAACCGGCCAGGATCCCGATATCGTTGTTGACGTCGGTCATGCCGGAGAAGGTCGCGAGGCTGAGACCGGTTGCGCCGCCCGCTGCCGCCACATCGCTCGCGCCCTTGAGCATCAGGATCATGTGCAGGATGACGAACAGCGGCCCCCAGGCTGCCAGATAGAAGAAGCCCGTGACGTATCCTCTGAGTGCGATCGGTCCGGTCTTGGGCATCAGGAACAGCGGGAAGAGCACCGGAAAGAGCGCGTAGAATACGACCGTCAGGACGACATTGAGGATCGGGACCCACTTCATCGCGTTATGCGCGATCGAGGAATAGGTCCGTTCGGTCTGGATATCGGCGCGGGTCTGCGCGAACACATCGACGCTCGATGCGCCGCTTGCTCCGGCGAAGCCATGCATCGCCTGGTTCATGGCGTTGATGGTCAGAACCTGGCGGAAGATGCTGCTTGCATCCTTCGAGACTCCTGTGAGGTACTGATAGGCAATCGGCAGGTCGGCAATGAGCTTGGCCGTCGCGAGCGCTTCGGTCTCCCGGGGGTAGAGCTGGCGCCCGGCGACCTGCGTCATCTCATCGATAAGCCCGGCCCATTGGCTGGAGAGCGCAGTGTATGCTTCGCGGCAGGTGATGATCGTGGCCGTGACGCTATCGTCCGCCTGCCGGGTGAGGAAGCGCTGTGCCCGCGCGGCACTGCCAGGCGCAATGGTCGCCCAGATATCGTTGCTTTCGGACAGTTCCTTCATCGAGTAGCGGCCGAGGAGCAGGTCGTAGAACACGCATTGCCGCACATGCTCGTCGAAATTGGCGGCAAACTCGGGATCGGCAATGCGCAGCGAGCGTGTCGCTTCGAGCAGGCGCGCGCCGTAGATCATGCCGTTCTTCGAATGATTGAGATCGTCGGGAAGCCCGAACACGGTCTCGGCCGAGCGCGTGAGGTAGTCTCCAGCCTGGCTGGTGAAGCTTGCCATCAGCGCGAGGCCCAGCGGGACGTTCGCAACAGTGGCCGGTGCAAGGCTCGGATTGAC
>CATMNW010000341.1 GCA_950071875.1 uncultured Erythrobacteraceae bacterium
CCGCCGCGCGGAGGAAGCTTATCGCGCGGGGCGCGCGCCGCTCAACAGCGTCGAGGGGTTCGTCCGCCAGATCATCGGCTGGCGCGAATATGTGCGCGGCTTCTACTGGCACCAGATGCCGCATTTGCAGAAGGCCAATGCGCTGAATGCCCAGCGCGGCCTCCCGGAGTTCTACTGGACCGGGGAAACCGACATGGCGTGCCTTGCGGACTGTGTTCGCACCACGCGCGACAATGCCCATGCCCATCATATCCAGCGGTTGATGGTCCTGGGAAATTTTGCGCTTCTGGCCGGCATATCCCCGCGTGAGGTGCAGGACTGGTATCTAGTGGTTTACGCCGACGCCTATGAATGGGTCGAATTGCCCAATGTGGCTGCAATGATCCTCTATGCGGACGGCGGCAAGCTGGCGAGCAAGCCATATGCGGCAAGCGGAAACTACATCAACAAGATGAGCAATTATTGCTCGGGCTGCACCTACTCGCCATCGAAAAAGACCGGCGAAGGCGCATGCCCGTTCAACCCGTTATATTGGCACTTCATGGACCGTCACCGCGAACGGCTGGAGAAAAACCATCGCATCGGGCGGATCTATTCAACCTGGGACCGGATGGACGGGGATCGCCGACAGGAATATCTCGATAGCGCGGAGGCATTCCTCGATACGCTCACCCCGGCTGGCCAAGGCTGGGCCCGTGCCTAGGCGGGTTGGCTCTCAGCGTCCTTTCGCTTGATCACCTTGTGGTCGTCCTCGACCAGACCGGCCTTCCAATAGCTCGACACATACACTGAGTCCTTCGGCAGCTTCAGTTCGTCGCGAAACAGGGCACGAAGCCGCTTCATCGCTTCGAATTCCGCTGCCGCCCACGCGGCAATCCTGCCAGCGGGAATGCTGGCCTGGCGCAGGGTGTCTGCAAGCAGGTCCGGTCGTGCCCCGGGCGAAGGATTGACCAGCCAGCGCACTTCCACGCCTTCGGGCGCGACAAGCGAAATCGTGTCTGCCTCGTCCTGTACTTCGATTGCGACCAGGCCACTTGCGCTGCTATCCAGTTTGGCCAGGTTGGCACCGATCGCCGGAAGCGCTGTCATATCGCCTGCCACGAGATAGAAATCATGATCGGTCGGCAGTGGTTTCGGCGCGCCCGGGCCGCCGACTTCGATGCTATCTCCAGCACGGGCTTGCAGAGCCCAGCGCGTGGCCGGTCCTGCAGCATCACCGCCATGCAAGGCGAAATCGATATCGACCTGGTCAGGGCGCTGATTGCGGATCGTATAGGTGCGCACGGTAGGTTTGCCGTTGGCACCCTCACCCAGAAAAAGCTTCACGTAACCGCCCGCCTGACCAGCGGGAAACCCGGCCAGTCCGGGACCACCAAGAGTTACGCGGTGCATTGAAGGAGTGAGCCGCTGGCATTCGACGACGGTAAGGGTGCGAGGCAATGGTCTTCTGTTCATTGACGGTAATTAATGCGACTGCTTCGCAATTGCAATACTTGGTCGACTAAGACAGGCTTCAGCACACAATCGGGAACGAGTTGGCGCGCCAAAAGCTGGAGAATTGAACCGAAACAAACGAGAGACACCATGAGCACCATTACCACCGTCAATCCGGCCACCGGCGAAAATCTCGAGACGTACCAGAAGATTTCGAAGGAAGATGCCTTCGCCAAGGTCGAAGCCTGTCACGAGGCCTTCACGAAGTGGAAGCTGGAAAGCCTCGAAGACCGCGCGAAGATCATCAAGAAGCTCGGCCAGAGCCTGCGCGACAACAAGGAGGAATTGGCCCAGCTGATGACAGCCGAAGTCGGCAAGCTGATCGGCGACAGCCGCGACGAAGTCGAACTGTGCGCCGCGATTTGCGACTACACTGCGGCCAACGGCCCGAATGACCTGGCCGACGAGCAGCGCGACCCCAACAATGCGGGTCGCGGCATCGTGACCTATTCTCCAATCGGCGTCGTCTACGGCATCCAGCCTTGGAATTTCCCGTCTTACCAGGTCATCCGCTATGCCATCGCAAGCCTGATGGCCGGCAATGGCGTCTTGCTGAAGCATTCGTCGCTATGCACTGGCAGCGGATTGATGATCGAGAAGATCTTCAATGAAGCCGGCCTGCCCGAAAATCTGTTCACCGTCCTCGTGATCGATCACGATACCTCTGACACGATCATCGAACACGACAAGGTTCGCGGCGTCACGCTGACCGGCTCCGATGGCGCAGGCCGCCACGTCGGTAAAAAGGCGGCTGCTGCGATCAAGAAGACCGTGCTCGAACTGGGGTCGAACGATGCGTACATGGTGCTTGAGGACGCGGACCTCGATCTGGCGGTTAAAGTCTGTGCGCAGGCGCGGCTCTATAATAACGGCCAGACCTGCATCAACGGCAAGCGCTTCATCGTGACCGAGAAGGTTTACGACGAATTCCTCGAAAAGTTCGTTGCGCGCTTCGAAGGGGTCAAGATCGGCGATCCGACGGATGAAGATAGCGATATGGGCCCGATGTCGTCGGCGGACCTGCGTGACGATCTGCAGCAACAGGTCGATGAATCGGTCAAGAAGGGCGCCAGGATCGCATGCGGCGGCAGTGTGCCCGACAAGACCGGCGCCTGGTATCCCGCCACGGTCCTGATCGATGTCGCGCCGGGCCAACCCGCTTACGACGATGAGCTGTTCGGCCCTGTCGCCAGCGTGATCAAGGCCAAGGACGACGAAGACGCCATGCGTCTTGCCAATGACAGCCGTTATGGCCTTGGCGGCGGCATCCTGTGCGGCGACGAAGACCGTGCAATCGAACTTGCTTCCAAGCATTTCGACACCGGCATGGTGTTCATCAACACCTATGGCGTCGCCGATCCGTCCATGCCCTTCGGCGGGGTGAAGAATTCAGGCTATGGCCGCGAACACGGTGGTTTCGGCGTGAAGGAATTCGTCAACGCCAAGGGAATTTTCGTCGGCAGCAACTGATCCGCGCGGGAGCCCGTCTCTCCCGATCGCGAAATTTCGATCAAGCGGCCATTGTTCGTGCAAAAACGCGAACGATGGCCGCTTTCCATTTGGGCAGTCGAGCTTTGGGCAGTTCAGTCGCCTTTCTCGCGGCGCAGAAGTTCGGCTTT
>CATMNW010000342.1 GCA_950071875.1 uncultured Erythrobacteraceae bacterium
CGTGGCCACGGACTGGGCAATTCGAACGACGAGCGCGAGCAGACGCTCAACCAGCTGCTGGTCGAGATGGACGGCTTCGAAGCCAATGAAGGCATCATCATCATCGCGGCGACCAACCGCCCCGATGTTCTCGACCCTGCGCTTCTGCGCCCGGGCCGTTTCGACCGCCAGGTGGTCGTGCCGATTCCCGACATCGACGGGCGCGAGAAAATCCTCGCCGTTCACATGAAGAAGGTGCCGCTGGCTCCCGACGTGAACCCACGCACGATTGCGCGCGGTACGCCGGGTTTTTCGGGTGCCGACCTTGCGAACCTCGTCAACGAGGCCGCCCTGCTGGCTGCGCGCCGCAACAAGCGCCTCGTTGCAATGCAGGAGTTCGAGGACGCCAAGGACAAGGTCATGATGGGCGCCGAGCGCAAGTCCATGGTAATGGACGAGGACGAAAAGAAGATGACCGCCTACCATGAGGCGGGACACGCTCTGGTCAGCCTCAACGAACCCGCATCGGACCCGATCCACAAGGCGACGATCATTCCGCGCGGCCGTGCGCTGGGCATGGTGATGCGCCTGCCGGAACGCGACAACTACTCGTACCACCGCGACAAGATGCACGCGAACCTTGCCGTGGCTATGGGCGGGCGTGTGGCGGAAGAGATCATTTTCGGTCACGAAAAAGTGTCGAGCGGCGCGAGCGGGGACATCCAGTATGCCACCGATCTTGCTCGTAACATGGTCACCAAGTGGGGGATGAGCGACAAGCTCGGACCCTTGCAGTACGAGGCCAGCCAGGAAGGTTATCTTGGCATGGGTTCGACGCAGCGCACCATGGCGGGCGCCGACACCAACAAGATGATCGACGCAGAGATCAAGGATCTTGTCGAGGGCGGGCTCAAGCGTGCCAACGACGTCCTGCGCGAGCAGGAGGACAAGCTCCACCTTCTGGCCCAGGCCCTGCTGGAATACGAAACCCTGACCGGCGAAGAAATCGACCAGCTGATGAAGAACGGCAAGATCGATCGCCCCGACGAACCCAAGGGGCCAATCGCGGTCAAGCCGGTAGCGGGGGGAATGGTCCCCAAGGCTGGCAAGAAATTCGGCGGAGGCGCAGCGCCGCAGGGCGCCTGACAGGCACCGTTCAGTTCCACGAGAATACAGCCCTCCCGCTGACAAGCGGGAGGGCTTTTTCGTGCGCAAGTTGTTCGTCGTATCGGTTTCGGTTCTGGCATTATTCGCAGGTGCGGCGCAGGCAAGGCCTTCTGCAGAGGTCAACGCGGAAGAATTTTACGTCGCCGCCAGAGCCTTGGAGGAAAAGGGTGCATTGGCGCTGTTCGATAGCCGCATGAAGCCGATGCAAAAGCAGATGAAGGATGCAGGCCTCAGCGCCCGCACCGCAAACGCCGCGGCTACCAAGCGCGGTGATCCGCTCTATTGTGTAAGCGAAGCGGAGCGAAAGAAGGGTGCAGGTGTCGAAAAGGTGCTGGGTATGCTGGAAGCTCTCGGCAGACCCCTGCGCACACGTCTGACATTGGAAGATGCCTGGATGGCGGCGCTCAAACGAACCTATCCCTGCTCCTGACCCTGTAAGGCTAGAACAAGCCCAGCATCAGCAACGACGCGGTGAAAAGCCCGAGGATGATGCCGATGAAGTTCAGCAACACCACCAAGCGCCACAGCGACGACAGGCGCGATAGGCCATAGGCACCGCGCAGTTGCTTGTAGATGTGTATCGGCGGAATGGCGAGTGATGCGATTGCCACGATGCTCGCAGGTGCGCCCCCCAGCCCGGCAAGGACGAGCGCCAGGATAAGCAGGGTCATGAAAGCCAGCGAATAGGTCACGAAAATTGCGTGATCATAGGCGCGGAAGCGGCGTTTCCAGAAAAACATCAGCCAAACGAAGGGGATCGACAACGGGATCAGCAACCAGCTGAACTTGTAGAAGTTTGTCTGGAGCTTGTAGATCATGAGGCCCGGATTGTTGCGCCATTTCTCGCCGGCTTTTTCAAGCCAGCCGACATTCTCGAGGCTCTGTTCGACACTTTCCTCGCTCGAAGCCGCCGGTTCGGCCTCCGGTTCGCCCGAAGCTCCGACAACGACCGGTAGACCGGCAATCGAACCCACCGTATCGCTTTCAGTTCGCTCCTCAGAACCGGCATCGGATGACCTCAGAAAAGGAAGTTCCTCCTGCGCCGCGTCGAGAGCCTCGATCTGCTGCTCGATAGCGGCAAGATCTATCGCATCCTTTTCACGCTGTTCCTGTGTCCGTTCGGTATCATCGACCCGACCCGCGAGCACGTCGCGGCGATTTTCCAGGCGTTCGCGCTGTTCCAGCGTCAACTCGCTCAGCTGGCCGGATGTGTCGCCCTGCAGGTCCGTGGGCGCACTCAGGCCGGCGAACTGGAATACTGCGAACATCAAGAAGATGGAGAACAGGAACAGTGCCATCGGGCTGACAAAGCGGGTGCGTTCGCCGTCGATGTAACGGCGGGTAAGCTCGCCCGGCTTGAAGATCAGTCGAGGTAGCGTGCGCCAGGTCTTGCTGTCGAAATGGACCGCGCCATGCGCGATATCGTGCATGAAGGCGCTGAGCGTGCGGTGGAGATGGGCTTTCTGGCCGCAGGCATGACAATGATCGCCGACAAGGGGTGTGCCGCAGTTCAGGCAGGCTCCTTCGGCGAAGTGGCCTTTCTCCAGTTCCGGCCCGCCTCCCTGTTTTCCCGACACTGCCTTGGCGAACAAGCCGCCCTCTGCCGCGGTGCCAAGGCCTTCCACGATATCGCTCATCATGCCTCCTGACGGCATGCAGGATAAAGCTGCAGCGCAATGCTGCAACGCAAAAAGGCCGCCCGATGGGCGGCCTTTCCACTATTTCCGACTGTTGACGGGAGCTTAGCCGTCGTAATCCGCACCGATCGAAGTCGAACGGGTCGGTGCCGAAGCTGTGATGCGCAGCGCTTCGGCCGACTGGCTGAGCGAGCTGACCTCGTCCATTTCATCATCGTCGTCGGGCAGGATCTTCTGCAGGTTGGTAACCGCTGCTTCCTTGAGATCCTTGGGCTTGACCGTGGTTTCGGCGATCTCGCGCAGGGCGACGACCGG
>CATMNW010000343.1 GCA_950071875.1 uncultured Erythrobacteraceae bacterium
AACCCGCATCGCAGAGGCTCGCACTGCTGCTCTCACCGAGGTGGAATCGGTTGCGGTCGAAGCTGCACAGGATATCGTTGCGCGGCTCGCTGGCGTGAAGGTGACCAAGCCGGTAGCCGCCAAGGCCGTGAAGGAGGCCATGAGCAATGGCTAATTCCGCTCCCGAAGTCTTCGCAACCGAAGCCGCACAGACCATGGTCGACGATGGCCATGGTGGAGCGCCGGTTCATGTCGAACCTGAACTGTGGGGCCTTGCGCCGTTCCAGGTCGTTTCGATCTCGATGCTGGTCCTGCTCCTGATCGCATTCTTCGGTGCCAAGGTGCACAAGTCGCTCGGTGCCGGAATCGATGGCAAGATCCTTGCTATCAAGGAGCAGCTCGAAGAAGCCAAGCAGCTCCGCGCCGAAGCCGAAGCGTTGCGTCAGGAATATGCAGACAAGATCGCCGGCGCGGAAAAGGACGCGGAGGCAATGCTCGCCAATGCGCAGCATGAAGCGGATTCGATCCTGGAGAGCGCCGAAGCCGAAAGCAAGGCGATGGTCGAACGCCGCAAACGCATGGCCGAAGACAAGATCGCCGCTGCGGAACGTGAAGCGGTAGAAGACGTGCGCAACCGCGCGGTCAACGCAGCGACTGCGGCAAGTCGCAAGTTGATCGCCGACAAGCACGACGCCGAAGCAGACAAGGCGCTGGCCGACAAGGTCATTGCCGGGATCTGATCTCCGGTTTCATTTTGCATGGCACGAGAGGGGCGGTCCGGTTGGGCCGCCCTTTTGGTTTCAGGGTAAGAGCAAGACTTTCCCGACTATTTCTCCGCGGCCCATTGTCTCGAACGCCTCGCGCCAGTCTTCGAGTGCGAAGGTGCGGTCGACATGCGGCACGATCGCCCCTGTACTGGCAAGCCGGTCAATCTCCGCTGCAATCCGTTCGCCACGCTCGGGAAAGCGGCGGGCATATTCACCTGCACGAACCCCGACGACGGAGAAGCCCTTGATCAGGGGGATATTGACCGCGATTTGCGGGATGCGGCCGGACACGAAGCCGATGACCAGCAGCTTTCCGCCGAAGGTCACGCAGCGGGTACTTTCATCGAAGACCTCACCCCCGACGGGATCGTAAACGAGGTCGCAAAGACGATCATTCGTGAGCTTTGCGACTTCCTCGCGGAACCGGCCGGTATTGAGGATGACGGCGTCCGGTCGGGCAATCCGTTCCAGCGCTTCGATCTTGTCGGCGCGGTGTGTCGCGGCGATCACCTTGGCACCCATAGCACGCGCAAGATCGCAGGCTGCCAGGCCCACGCCTCCGCTGGCGCCATGAACAAGCACGGTCTGCCCGGCTTCCAGTTTGCCGATCTCCGCCAAGGCGACATAGGCCGTGTGATAAGCGGCCCCCATGGCGGCAGCCGCTTCGAACCCGCGTGCTTCCGGAATTTTCCGCAAGGCTGCGGCGGGTAGGGCTACGTATTGGGCGAAGGCCCCGGTTTTGGCGCCGCCGCGCACACGATCGCCGGGCTTGAAACCGCTGGCTTGCGCTGCCTCAACGACCTCACCTGCCATTTCCAGACCGGACACGAAGGGTGGTTCCGGTTTGAACTGGTACTTGCCCTGCGTCATCAGCAGGTCGGGATAGTTGAGCGAAGCCGCCCGGACCCGGACGAGCACCTCACCTTCGGGCGTGTCGAGGTCGGCCAGTGTCACGCCCGAAAGGTCGGGCGTCAGTTCGCGAACCTGGACCGCTTTCAAAAGCTGTCCTTTGCGGAGCGCAGGGCCGCGAAGGTTTCGGCAGGGCTCGTTCCACCCCAGCGATCGCGCAGGTTTGCGTCATCGGCACGAAGGAACGGGTTGGTTGCCAGTTCGCGCGAAAGGACTGTCGGCACCGTAGGCTCGTCATGCTCGCGCTTTTCATCGATCCGCGCTGCATAGAGCTTCAGTTCTGCATTGTCCGGGTCGGCATGAAGGGCGAATCTGGCGTTCGCTTGCGTATACTCGTGCGCGCAATACAGCAGCGTGTCCGCCGGCAGTTGCCGTATCCTGTCGAGGCTGTTCCAGAACTGTTCGGGCTCGCCCTCGAACATGCGGCCGCAGCCGAGCGCAAAAACACTGTCGCCTACAAAGGCAATGTCCGCCTCGGCGATGTGATAGGCGATATGGCCGTTCGTGTGGCCGGACACATCGATTACGCGCGCCTGCCACTTGCCAAGTTCGACCGTGTCGCCATTGCCGACGACCCGGTCGATGGCACTCAGCTTTTCGACTTCCTTCGGCGCGATGATTGTCGCGCCGATCGCTTCCACGATAGTTTCGTTCCCACCTGCATGGTCCGGATGCCAATGCGTGTTCCAGATCTGGGTAATCTTCCAACCTTTGCCCTCGGCCTGCTTCAGGTATTCCGCGCCGTCAGGCGTGTCGATCGCAGCCGTTTCCCCGCTCTGGGGATCGTGCAGGAGAAATCCGTAATTGTCGGACAAGCAGGGAAACTGGTGAATTTCGAGAGCCATTTATCGGCCATCCCTTCCGCGCTCGAAGCGCTGTGCAGTTGCGGGGATTTGGACCCACGGATGACGGTTTTCTTCGAAGACCGAACGCACGGGCCCAGCACTTTCATTGGTTTCGATCGCGCCGACGGCAATGCCGATCCCGGCGGGATGTTTGGCGGTCTTCAGCCAGAACGGCGTTCCGCAAACCGGACAGAAACCGTGCGTCAGAGCATCGCCGCTGTCGGCAGTGCGCGTATATTGCGTGGAGTTGCCCGCGATGCTCACATCTTCGGCAGCGAAATAGACCATCATGCCGAAAGGTGAGCCGCTGCGGCGCTGGCAGGCTTTGCAATGGCACATGACGCCATGCCCTTCGCCCGTGATGGTCGCGGCAAGTTGTCCGCATTGACAGCGTGCATCCATGACCACCGGTGTAGGACATGGCACGCATGTAGGAAAGGCCCGCCTGCCGGTCTGGCAAGCGGGCCCTCCTGATGTTCCCGAAAAGGAATGGAAGAGCTTAGTCTTCCTTCTTCTTCAGCGCTTCGCCGAGGATGTCGCCGAGCGATGCGCCCGAATCCGACGAACCGAACTGTGCAACAGCTTCCTTCTCTTCG
>CATMNW010000344.1 GCA_950071875.1 uncultured Erythrobacteraceae bacterium
GTGCTGCTGGGGAGGATTGAACTCCCGGCCTCACCCTTACCAAGGGTGCGCTCTACCACTGAGCTACAGCAGCACATCTCGCCCGCCAGCCAAGCCGGTGGGGTGGAGGCGCGCGCTATTGGCAGACACGGCGCATAAGTCAACCTTAGCTTGCAGCCGCACGGCAATTTCGCGAAAGGAATGCGCCATGAGCGCCGATAAAGATACGATGACCCGCGAAGAACGCCTCGCGGCGAAGCTTCGCGAGAACCTGCGCCGCCGCAAGGGCCAGGCGCGCGAAATGCGCGAATCGGATGAGCAAGGCCTTCCCAAGGACGGTGCGGGCAGCTAACGCGCCTTGCTCCTAGGGGAATTACGGGAGCTGTCAGTGTCCAAACTCATCCTCGTCCGCCACGGCCAGAGCGAGTGGAACCTCGCCAATCGCTTCACCGGTTGGTGGGATGTCGACCTTACCGAAAAAGGCGAAGCCGAGGCGCGCGAGGCTGGCGAGTTGATGAAGGCCAGGGACGTGCTGCCTACGGTCTCCTTCACATCGCTTCAGAAACGCGCGATCAAGACGCTGAACCTGGCACTTGAAGCGTGCGACCGTTTGTGGATCCCCGTCACCCGCGACTGGCACCTGAACGAACGCCATTATGGCGGCCTCACCGGGCTCGACAAGCAACAGACCCGCGATAAGCACGGCGACGAACAGGTCCATATCTGGCGTCGCAGCTTCGACATACCGCCGCCCGATCTTGAACCGGGCAGCGAGTTCGACCTGTCGGACGATCCGCGCTATGCCGGGATCGACGTACCCCGCACCGAAAGCCTCAAACTCACGATCGAGCGCGTGCTCCCTTACTGGGAAAGCGCAATCCTCCCGCTGCTTGGTCAAGGCGAAACGGTGATTATTTCCGCGCATGGCAATTCCTTGCGCGCGCTGGTGAAGCACCTGTCGAACATTTCGGACGAGGAAATCACCGGTCTCGAGATCCCGACCGGCCAGCCGATCGTCTACGAGTTCGACGGCAAGCAGGTTTCCGGCGAACGCTACTACCTCAAGGACGCGTAGGATGAGCGCGCCAGGTTCTGCGAAGGTCGCGATCGTCATGGGCAGTCAGTCGGACTGGGAGACCATGACCTGTGCCGCCGATGTGCTGCAGGAACTCGGCGTGGAAACCGATGTGCGCATCGTTTCCGCGCATCGCACGCCCGACCGAATGTACGACTTTGCCAAGGGCGCGGCTGATGCCGGGTTCGAGGTTATCATCGCGGGCGCAGGCGGCGCGGCGCATTTGCCGGGCATGATTGCGGCGCTGACCCATGTTCCGGTGCTGGGTGTTCCGGTCCAATCGAAAGCGCTTTCGGGCGAAGACAGCCTGCTCTCCATCGTCCAGATGCCTGCGGGCGTTCCCGTGGGTACGCTGGCCATCGGCAAGGCAGGCGCAACCAATGCAGGCCTGTTGGCCGCAGCGATACTCGCCAACCACGACCCCGCCCTTTTAAAACGCCTGCAGGACTGGCGCGCGGCGCGCAGCGCGGCCGTGACCGAGCGACCGGTCGACTGATGCTGGGGCGCGGCGGCACGATCGGCATCCTGGGCGGCGGCCAGCTCGGCCGGATGATGGCGATGAGCGCCGCACAACTGGGCTATCGCACCATCGCCTATGCGCCCGAGGGTGATACCGTCTGCGAGCAGGTCTGCGACGATGTCTTCACCAACAAGTGGGACGATACAGCCGCGCTCGCCGCCTTTGCCGCACAGTGCGACGTGGTGACCTGGGAGTTCGAGAACGTTCCGGTCGCAACTGCTCTTGCGATGCCCGCGGATTCCATCTTCCCCCATCCCCGCGCTCTGGAAACCGCTCAGGACCGGTTGGCGGAGAAGCGCTTCGTCGAAGGCCTGGGCGGTCGGTCAGCGGCGTATGCACGGGTCGATTCGCAAGGCGATCTGGAAGCTGCGGTGGACAGGCTGGGCGCGCCCGGAATCCTCAAGACCCGGCGTGACGGTTATGATGGCAAGGGCCAGTGGCGGATCGGATCGGTTCGCGAAGCGCAGGGCCTTAATTTGCCAAACGTTCCGTTGGTCTACGAAGGTTTCGTCGAATTCGATGCGGAATTCTCGGTCATCCTCGTTCGCGGACAGGATGGCGAAACGCGCTTCTGGGATTCCACCCGCAACACGCACGAAGACGGCATTCTGGACACCTCCACCCTTCCCGCCGGCAAGGTCATCGAGGCGCAGGTTGCCGAAGCGCGCGAACTTGCCCGGCAGGTGGCGGATGCGCTGAAATATGTGGGCGTTCTGACACTTGAATTCTTCGCCACACGCGAAGGGCCGGTCTTCAACGAGATGGCGCCGCGCGTGCACAATTCTGGCCACTGGAGCATCGAAGGCGCGGTCACGAGCCAGTTCGAGAACCACATTCGCGCGGTCGCCGGTCTGCCGCTGGGAGACACTGGCTGCGTCGCGCGTTCGGTCACCATGACCAACATCATCGGCGGCGCGATCAAGGGCGCACAGGCGCATTTGCAAGCATCCGACACCCATTTGCATGATTATGGCAAGGCCGAGGTGCGCGAGGGCCGCAAGATGGGCCATGTGACCCGGCTGGTGCGATGAGCCTGTTCCTGATCTACGCGCGTGCGGCGAACGGCTGCATCGGCAAGGATGGCGCACTTCCCTGGCACCTGCCCGCGGACCTCAAGCGGTTCAAGGCACTGACCATGGGCAAGCCGATGATCATGGGTCGCAAGACATTCGAGAGCCTGCCGGGTCTGCTTCCGGGCCGCAGACACATCGTGTTGACGCGGCGTGAGCGCTGGGATTCGACCGGGGCCGAAGTGGTGCATTCGGTGGAGGAGGCCATTGCACGGGCCGGCAAAGGCGAAATCGCGGTGATTGGCGGCGCGGCGATCTACGATGTTTTCATGGCGCATGCCGATCGGATCGAGTTGACCGAGATCCACGCCGATTTCGACGGCGATACCTTCATGAAACCGCCAGGACCCGAGTGGCAGATCATGGCTCGCGAGGATTTCCCCGCACAGGACGATGCGCCCGCTTTCAGCTTCGTTACCCTAGAGCGCACCGCATGAGGTGGCTCGAC
>CATMNW010000345.1 GCA_950071875.1 uncultured Erythrobacteraceae bacterium
CTGAATTTCGAGCTTCTGCGACCCGGGCACGACGCGCATGCACCCATTGTCGGCCGTGCTCGAACTCAGCGCGAGCCACGCGGTGACGACGCTGTCGGCCATCATCATCGCCCACTTCGACGCTTCGCCCGACACGAAAATTGCCCCGATCCCAAGTGCATAATGCACCGCCATGAGTGGCAGGATCGCCACGATCGGAAAGGCGATGGCGTACAAGGCGTGCGGGAGCATCGTTCGAATGGATTGCGCGGGGCTGATTAGCGTCCCGAGAGGAGCCGCAACAACGAAGCGAACGACCAGCGGCATGAAAACAAGTCCGAAAACAAAAAAGCCGGTCGCCATATACCCGTCAATCCAGACATAGAGGCTGAGCCAGGAGAACAGGGCCTGCAGCCCGATAACCATTGCAAACAAAACGACCGCCGGCCTTTCAAGTGACCTCGCGAATTTGCGGTTCCCGTCACTGAAAAGCCATCGGATCAGAAAGTAGGCGGGCAGGCCAAGCGCTACCGTTTTGAAGAATCCGAACAACAACCGGTCCGGGTGACTTTCAGCAGCCTGAGCTGCTTCCACGCTTGCGTACATACCGATACGCATCTCGACGACGTGCTGGATGAATTCCGCGATCAGGGGTATCGCGGCTACAAGTGGCAGGACCGCAGCGAAGGTCAGCGTTCGCCCATGCACATACCGAAAATCTGCAAGAAACGTTTTCATCGGTATTCCCTCCTCAGGTTTTGTCGTAGGCCAGCAGGTCACCCGGCTGGCATTCGAGCTCGCGGCAGATTGCTTCGAGCGTTGAAAAACGAATGGCCTTGGCCTTGCCGGTCTTGAGGATCGACAGATTTGCGAGAGTCAGTCCGACGCGTTCGGAAAGGTCGGTCAGTGTCATTTCGCGTTCCCGCAACACGTCATCGAGTCGCACCGAGATGCGGTGTGCATCATCGTTCGGCATCAAATCGTTCCTTCGAGATCTTCGCGCATCTGCGCACCTTCGCGAAAGACGTGCGCGAGTACGAACAGCAGCGGAACGGCAATCCAGCCAGTCAATGTGAACGACCACCCGAAATACTCGCCGCTGCCTTCGCTCGCGCGTACGGACATCCAGCCGTAAAACAGGTCCGCGATATTGATGGCCAACAAGGACCACCCCATCACGCGGAGACGTGCTGCGTTGATTTCCGAAAAGGCGATGCCTTCCGCAGCGTCTCTCACCAGAGCGGCGAGGCGCACCAGCAGCATATGAACTGCGACTGCAATTGGTAAGACCAATGCAAGTATCCCGTAGAGATAGTCGCGAACTGTTTCGTGAGCGGAACTATCGAAGCCAGCGAACACGTCCGCGCGCAAACCCCCAGCGTCACTCAGCAGCACGGCAAAAAATACCGTTAGAAGGGTGGCGGCGATCCAGTTGAGCCAATTTGCGACCCGCAGACAGGTGATGATTGCTGAAAACATCGAATCGAACTCCTTATCGAAAATCGATATGCCGCGTTCCCTGTTTATCGTCAATCGATAATATTGAATAACGATAAGCCAAGGCTGGACGATCTCGTGGAGATCCAAGGTTGACCGGAGCGCAGCCAATTCCTACATGGCCTGCAACCGCACGCTTCGAGCGAGTCTGATTCATGCGCGGGGATCGGACACAGGATGGAAGCGGCGTTTCCATAATCGCGACGCTAGAAAAGCTGCAGCAGGCCGCCGGAGCAGGTGGGCCATCCGCTGCGGCCTTTTCGCGTCCCGGCTATGATCTCACGCGCATGAGACACGAATTTCCGGAGCTGTCCGCGCGGCTTCCGGCGTAAATCAGAAGAGGTAACTACCCTTTATGGCTACCAAGGCGAAGGCTCCGAAGACGAAGCGGGGCATGAACGCGCAGGGCACGGCGAAGCGTCGTATCCGCAAGATCTTCGGCGATATCCACGAAGTCGTGGACATGCCGAACCTGATCGAGGTTCAGCGCGAGAGTTACGAGCAGTTCCTGCGCTCGGATAAAGACGTGGGTCACGTTTCCGGCCTCGAGAAAACGCTGCGCTCCGTTTTCCCGCTGCGTGATTTCGCCGGTACCGCCGAACTCGATTTCGTCCACTACGAACTCGAACCGCCCAAGTACGACATCGTCGAATGCCGTCAGCGTGGCATTACCTACGCTGCTCCGATGAAGGTCACGCTGCGCCTGATCGTCTTCGAGGTTGACCAGGAAACTGAGACCCGATCGGTCCTCGATATCAAGGAGCAGGACGTCTACATGGGCGACATGCCCCTGATGACGGGCAACGGCACCTTCATAATCAACGGCACCGAGCGCGTCATCGTGTCGCAGATGCACCGTTCGCCAGGTGTGCTGTTCGACCACGACCGTGGCAAGACACACAGCTCGGGCAAGCTCCTCTTCGCTGCCCGCATCATCCCCTATCGCGGTAGCTGGCTCGACTTCGAATTCGACGCCAAGGACATCGTCAACGTGCGTATCGACCGCAAGCGCAAGCTGCCGGTCACCGCGCTGCTGTTCGCTCTCGGTCTCGATCCTGAGGACATCCTTGCTCACTTCTATGAAACCGTAACTTGGAAGCGCGCAAAGGACGGCTGGGAGCTGCCATTCGTTGCCGAGAACTGGCGTGGTGCAAAGCCGGCTTTCCCGTTGGTCGATGCCAAGACGGGCGAGGAAGTCTTCCCCGCTGGCCAGAAGATCAGCCCGCGTGCTGCCAACAAGGCGGCCAAGGACGGCCTTGAAACCTTGCTGCTGCCGACCGAAGAAATCTTCGGCCGCTACGCTTCGCGCGACCTGATCGACGAGAAAACCGGGCGCATCTACATCGAAGCCGGCGACGAAGTTTCGGTCGAGAACCTCGAAGTTCTCGATGCAGCCGGTGTGGACGAGATGGTCCTGCTCGACATCGACCACATCACCACCGGTCCGTGGATCCGCAACACGCTCAAGGTCGACAAGGCCGAGAACCGCGACGAGGGTCTCGAGGCGATCTACAAGGTCATGCGCCCGGGCGAACCGCCGACCAAGGAAACCGCCGAAGCGCTGTTCGAAGGCCTGTTCTTCGCCAGCGAACGCTACGACCTTTCGGCAGTCGCC
>CATMNW010000346.1 GCA_950071875.1 uncultured Erythrobacteraceae bacterium
GCAGCGCTGCCCGACGGCGTGTCGGAGGGCGTTATCGACATCCCGGTAGATCCCGCGCTTGCGCAGGACGGGTTCCTCGCGGCCCGGATCGTCTATTCGGGTGCAATCACGGAAGACCGCTGCGTCGATCAGCGACTGTCGGGTGCTTTTCTCGCATTCGCAGGCGATGGCGGATTACGCGCGCGATTGCAGGGGGATGGTCTTTCGCGCGTTTCGACCGTTGCGGCGATCATGCCGGATGCGATCGACCTTTCGCTGCCTTCCAACGCAAGCGAGGCGCAGGTGGCTGCGGCGTTGACGCTGATGCTTGGCGGTTCCGATGCGCGTCTCAGCGGCGCGCGCGGAGCAATCCCCGATGGGCTGGACGGATGGCGGGTGGGCCAGGTCGGTTTTACCGGTCCGTCCGCCGCAGCGCTGTCCGTGCAACGCCAAGGCGGTGCGCCTGCCATCCGGATCGGTGGCGAGGACCCGGTCGCCAGCGTGCGACTGCTTCGTAGCCGCTGGAACACTATTGCCGCATCGTCCAGCCTGGCTACGGCAAGCCGCGGTTCGGCGGATGCTTTGCGTGAAACCCTGACGGTCGCAGACCTTGGTGCCGATACTTCGGTGCAGAGCGTTGCAGATCGCGGGCAGTGGAATGTTGCCATTCCGGCAACCGCAATCCCGGTCGGCAAACGCATCGGCGGCTTCGTTCTCGATATAGCGGTGGCGGAAGACGGCGAAGAAAATCGTCCGGTCATCGCGGTCTTGTTCAATGGCGTGCTTCTTGCCAGCGCCGAAGCCGAAGACGACGGCCGGACGCAGATCGCCGTGGACCTGCCCGAGGGTCTCGTGAACACCACCAACAACCTCGAGGTCAGTGTCGTGCGGCAAACGGCCGGTGGCGACTGCAAGTATATCCCTCAGGGCTATCCGGCCCAATTGCTGCCTTCCAGTCGGATAGTGCTCGACGATGCCGGATCGCCCGACGATTTTTCCGACCTGCCGACCGTTTTCAACGGCGGTTTCACCGTGGTGCTGCCCGATGCCGCAAGCCTTGCTCCGGTTGAAGCCTTGCTGAACCCGCTGGCTAGCGGGGAAGGGCCGGTAAACGTGTCCTTCGGGACGATGCCTTCCGAAGGACACGTGGTTTACGTCGGCGCCGATGCCCCCGCCGGGAGCGAGCCCAGGGTGCAATTCACCCAGGGCGCGATCGAGATCAGCGGAGAGAATGGCGAAACAATTCTCGATCGCGGTGCGATCGATGCGCTGACGACCGTCCAGATGCTCGATCAGGACGGCCGGTCGGTGCTGTGGATCCGGCCCGGCAGCGATTTCGCCACGCTCGGTTCGAGCACCAGCCCCCCCGTGCTGGGCTATGGCAATGTCGCGTTTCTCGCTGGCGACCAGATCGATTTCGCCTTTCATGACGAGCGCGAGCGGCTCATCGATATCCGCTATCCCGAAGAGAACACGATCTCGAAGTTCCTCCAGCGTTACAGGCTCTGGCTGATCGGTCTGGGTTGGCTGCTCGTGACACTCGGCTTCGTTTACCTGCTGCGCCGTGTAATCGCCTCGAACAAATCCAAGGGCTGACCGTGGGGCGGTTCCTTTCGATCGATAGCTGGACCGGCGATTTCCTCGCCGAGCGTGGACTGGTCACGCCCCAGCAATTGAACGAGGCTAGCGAATTGGCAGACCGCTGGGGCGCCAGTCTCGCCGATGTCATGCTGACGAAGAACTGGATCGATACGGACGAGTATTACAACGCTCTGGCCGAGCGGTTCAGCGTAGAGCTCGTCGATTTGCAGCGCGATCCGCTCGATCCGGCACTGCTCGAGGAAGCCGATGTCGCGACCTATATGCGCGAACTGGCGGTTCCTTGGCGCGAAGATGGCGGCATCACCACGATCGTTACCGCACGGCCCGGACCCGAGCTGATCCTTTACGCCCGTCGCAAGTGGGGAAACGGTGTCAAAATACGGATTGCCCCGAAGAAGGATATCCAGCGGGCGGTGCAAGCGGTGTTCTCGGAACGCTATCTCGATGCGGCGGTCTTCGATCTTGCGAATTACGATCCGGTTATGTCCGCACAAACGGTGTTTACGCCGGTCCAACTGGTCGTGGCCTGGGGATTGGTTACGGCAACTGCGGTAGGTCTGGCAGTCGAGCCGATCACCACGCTGATCATCATCAATCTTGTGATGACGGTCTTTTACCTCGGCAACTTCCTCTTCAAGAGCGTGCTGATCTGGTACGGCGGCAAGAACCAGCACGCTAGCGAACGGCGGCTGGATTCGGCAGTAAGCCTGCTGCGCAACGAGGACCTGCCGATCTACACCGTGCTGGTGCCGATGTTCCGCGAGCCGGACGTGCTTCCGATCCTGGCAAATGCGCTGCGCGAACTGGATTATCCGACCAGCCGGCTCGACATCAAGATCGTCCTCGAGGAAGGCGACCAATTGACGATCGATGCCGCGACCGCATTGGGTTTGGAGGACATCTTCGAGATCATCCTAGTCCCCCCTTCTCAACCGCAGACCAAGCCCAAGGCCTGCAATTACGCGCTGCAGTTCGCGCGCGGCGAATATCTCGTCATCTATGACGCGGAAGACAAGCCCGAGCCCGACCAGCTCAAGAAGGTTGTAGTCACCTTCGACCGTGCCCCCGACAATGTCGCCTGCGTGCAATGCAGGCTCAACTACTTCAATCGTGACGAAAACTGGCTCACGCGGCTGTTCACCCTCGACTATTCGCTGTGGTTCGACTTGATGCTGCCCGGGCTGGAAAAGCTCAAGGTGCCGATCCCGCTGGGCGGGACGTCGAACCACTTCAAAATGGACGTGCTGCGCGAATTGCGTGCCTGGGACCCCTTCAATGTTACCGAAGATGCCGATCTGGGCATCCGGCTGACGCAGAAGGGGTACGAAGTCCGGCTGGCCGCCTCGACCACTT
Organism: uncultured Erythrobacteraceae bacterium; assembly: GCA_950071875.1. Taxonomy (GTDB): domain Bacteria; phylum Pseudomonadota; class Alphaproteobacteria; order Sphingomonadales; family Sphingomonadaceae; genus Qipengyuania. The sequence continues at coordinate 2,935 of CATMNW010000346.1, forward strand.
ACGAGGAGGCAAATGTCTCGCAGAGCAACTGGATCCGTCAGCGCTCGCGCTGGATCAAGGGATATATGCAGACGTTCCTCGTGCATACGCGCCGCCCGATCCACCTGATGAAGACCATCGGTCCGCTCGGCGTGCTCGGGTTCATCTTCTTC
>CATMNW010000347.1 GCA_950071875.1 uncultured Erythrobacteraceae bacterium
CGTCCATCGCCATGAAGCCGACATTGTGGCGGTGAAGGGAGTATTTCGGTCCGGGATTGCCGAGGCCTGTCCAAATCTGCATCGCGTCCCTCTAGCTGTGGCCGGCCCAAAAGCAAAACGCCGGCTCCAAAGCAAAACGCCGGCCCCGCTAGGGACCGGCGCTTGCCTTGGTAGACGTGAAAGCGAATTACTCGCTCTTGTCTTCCTGTTCCTGCGCAGCGTCTTCGTCGGCACCCTGTTCGGTAGCCGGAACGTCCTGCGGATCGACATCGTCGCCTTCAGTGGTCGTGTCGCCTTCGCTCTTCTTGAGCGCCGACGGAGCCACGAGGGTAGCAATGGTGAAGTCGCGGTCGGTAATCGCGCTTTCGCTGCCGGCAGGCAGCGTAACTTCGCTGATGTGGATCGAATCGCCGACTTCCTTGCCGGTGACGTCGATTTCGATTTCGCCCGGGATCTTGTCGTTTTCGCAGATCAGGTCGAGCTCGTGACGGACCACGTTGAGAACGCCGCCCTTCTTGAGACCCGGCGATGCTTCTTCATTGGTGAAGACGACCGGAACCTGGACTTCGATCTTGCCGCCCTTGGCAAGACGGAAGAAATCGACGTGTTCGGGGCGGTCGGTGACCGGGTGAAGCGACACGTCCTTCGGAAGCGTTTTAACCTTCTTTCCGCCCAGTTCGATCTCGACGATCGAGTTCATGAAATGGCCGGTGTCGAGCTGGCGAACGAGTTCCTTCGCCTCGACGTGGATCATTACGGGTTCTTCCTTGCCGCCATAGATAACGGCGGGAACACGGCCTTCGCGACGCAGTTGACGGGAGGCTCCCTTGCCAGCCCGTTCGCGCGTCTCGGCCGGAAGTGTCAGAGCGTCGCTCATGTCGCTTACCTTTCGAAGTGCATTGATATATGTTTTCGGTCCACCACGCCTCCAGGGATGACCATGATGCCGAAGGGCGCGCGCATAGCAGGGCGCGCGCGAAAGGCAAGCAATTAGCGCGCAGCGTTACTGGATACGGCGTACGGTATACCCGCGTCGTTCCAGCATCACGGGAAGGCCATCGTCGCCCAGAAGGTGACCGGCACCAACTGCAATCAACGGCTTCTCGCGCGCTGACAGCAGGTTTTCGATCTGCGCGGACCAGCTTGCATTGCGCTTGCGCAGCAACGCTTCCGCCAGCTCGGGATCGGCCAGTATGCCGCGGCGGGTCAGCGCGGTAAGGGCCTCGATGTCCCCTTCAAGCCAAGCTTCCGCCAGCGTGCCAAGCCCGTCGTCCGCATCCTTCGATTCTTCCAGTACGGCGTTCAGCAGGTCCCGCTGTTCGACCTCTGGAAGTGTGTCGAAAATCGCGAGCTGCAGGCGTGCGCCTTCAAGTTCGGTGACCTCGCGATTGTCGAAGGCAGCGAGCAGGGCGCGATCAGCACCGTTTTCCGATTTGGCCGATTGGGCCACCTGGGCCAGCGCAAGGGCGGCAGCCCAGCTTTCCATCGGATCGAAATAGGCCCTGCGTACCTTGGCCTTGATGAGCAGGGCTTCGAACTCGTCGCGCAAGTCCGGATCGATCCGTTCTGCGATCGGACCTGCGGGCCGGTCGAACGCCATTTCCTCGAACAGGCGCGATAGCTCGGCGCCGTCTTCGAGGTTCGCCACCTCGACCACCAGCATGTCTGCAGTGCCGAGGATCTCTTCCAGTTCCACCGATTGCCACCTCGTATCGTCGGGAAGGGCATGGATAGTACCGAACATCCAGCCTTCCACCGTCCCGTTGCTGTCGGCTATTTCCCAAAGGGCGGGGTAAGGGCCTTCCGCCTTGCTGACATCGGGCTGGCTCCCGCAAGCCGCGACCAGCAAAGCGAAGGTCAATGCGATGGTGGATAGGAGACGTGACATACCACTTTCTTCCTGCATTCCCGGGCGAGACTGCAATTCGACCGCTCGAGCCGCGATCACTGGACGCGAATGACGTTCAACCCACCGTCTTCGAGAAAGTCCTGCAGACTTTGTTCTCCCGCTAGATGGCCTGCGCCAACGGCCAGGAATACCGTGCCGGGTTCCTCGAGACGGGTTTCGACCCACTCGGCCCAGCGCGCGTTGCGATCGTAAAGCAATGTCTTGGCCAGAACCGGATCGGTCAGACCCTCGTTCATCAGTTCCGCAAGCCCGTCGGCATCACCTTCGAGCCATTCGGCAACCATGCGGTCCATCATCGGCGCGATCTCGTCGACCTGGTCGGCCGAAACCATCAGGAAGGCGATCTGCGATTCGACAGGAAGCGTGTCGAACATCTCGATTTGCCATGCGAGCGTCTCGACCGCACTGCGCGTCGCGTCGGCAGGGGCGAGTTGTTCGAGCCGGGTTTCGACCCCGCTTTCAGCCGCATAACCCGCCTTCATCAGCGGCATCAGCGCCAGCGTCATTCCTGCGAACCATGGTTCGAACCTGTCGAAAGCGGCAGGTGGCACGCCCAACCTTGTCAGCGCAGCCTCATAGGTGCTGCGGTCGGTTTCACTCAGCAAGTCGCGCAGTGACTGGTCGGCAGGAAGCATGGCCTTAGCCATCACCATCTGCTGCGAGGCAGGATCCCGGGCGGCATCGGAGGGAATTTCGGTGACAAGTTCCTGCGAGGCGGCAAGCGCGTTTTCGATCGGCCCCTCGTACCAGACCACGCTTCCGGGCAGCGCGTGGATTGTGCCGAAGAGATAGATCGTCGTGTCTTCATCAGCGACCTTCCACAACCCCGGACCGGACCGGGCAGCTTCCCGTTCGGCCATCGGCGCCGCTGCAGTCTCCGCTTCGGGTACGGTCGTGCAGCCTTGCAGCGCCAGCGCGAGGGTTGCGAAACAGGCGAGTGCGGGGCGATATTTCAGTCGGATCATGCGGTACGATTCCCTGTCGATTAAGGCCGCGATAGCGAGCGCGAACACTGCTTGCAAAGACGTTCGGCCTATCGGGTTGCAGCCGGATGCCCCGTTGCGGCATTGACCCTCGAAACCGCTTGCGCCATTGCCCCGCGCCATGGAGCGAAATCCCTCTAAATCCTTTCAGGACATGATCCTCGCGCTGCACGATTTCTGG
>CATMNW010000348.1 GCA_950071875.1 uncultured Erythrobacteraceae bacterium
CGTGGGATTTGCGAAAGTCGCAGCCCTATGACGTGTACGACCGGATGGATTTCGAGATTCCGGTGGGCACCAATTCGGACTGCTACGACCGCTTCATGGTCCGCGTGCAGGAAGTCTACCAGAGCGCGAAGATCATCAAGCAGTGCCTGGCCGAAATGCCGACCGGCCCGATCGCATCGGACGACCGCAAGGTCTCCCCGCCAAAGCGCGGCGAGATGAAGCAGTCGATGGAAGCGCTGATCCACCACTTCAAGCTCTACACCGAAGGCTTCCACGTGCCCGCGGGCGAAGTCTACGTCGCGACCGAGAGCCCCAAGGGCGAATTCGGCGTGTACCTGGTCAGCGACGGGTCGAACAAACCCTACCGCTGCAAGATCCGCCCGACCGCTTTCAGCCACCTGCAGGCGATGGACATGATGACCAAGGGCCACATGCTGCCAGACGCAACCGCCATTCTCGGCGCGATCGACGTCGTGTTCGGGGAGTGCGACCGATGAGCGAGTGGAAACTGGCAATGTCGCTGGGTTTGATAACAGTGGGCGCTGGTATCGTCTTGGCAATGGCTGTCTATGATAAGCCGTGGGGCATTTTTGCAGCCGCACTAGGCGCCGCGATTATCGGTGCAGCGGTTAGGATGATTTGGAACAAGCGGGAGAAGTTCCTTGGCTGATCGTACCCCCGCACCCGACACCCCCGAACTGCGCGAGCGGTGGGGCAGTTTCGCCTTCAACGAAGCCTATGAGGCGAAGGCGCAGAAGGCGCTTGCCCGCTATCCCGAAGGGCGCAAGAAATCCGCGGTGATGCCGCTGCTCGACCTTGCCCAGCGGCAGGTCGGCGAGGAAACCGATACGCAAGGCTGGCTGCCGCTGCCGGTGATCGAGTATGTCGCGAACTATCTCGACATGCCGGTGATCCGCGTGCTCGAAGTCGCGACCTTCTACTTCATGTACAACATGAAGCCCGTGGGTAAGTACCACGTGCAGGTCTGCGGCACGACGCCGTGCATGCTGCGCGGCTCCGACGACATTATCGCCGCGTGCAAGGCGCGCGGGATGAAGATGGGCCACGTTTCCGACGATGGCCTGTGGACGCTCACCGAAGTCGAATGCATGGGCAACTGCGCGACTGCGCCGATGGTCCAGATCAACGACGACAATTACGAAGACCTGACGCCCGAGCGGCTCGACGCCGTGCTTGATGCGCTGGCCAGGGGCGAGCAGCCCAAGACGGGCACGCAGGAGCCGGGGCGTCACACGTCGGAGCCTTCCGGCGGGCCGACCACGCTGAAAGAAATGGTCACCGAGAACCACGATTACCGGGGCGAATGGTGATGGAAGGTGCAGCCAAGAAAGGGTTCCCCGTCATCGGGTTCGTCTTCCTGGTCCTTGCACTGGTGAAGTTCGTGCAAGGCGACGATTGGGTTGTGTGGTTCATCCTGGGCATCGTCTTCGGCGGGCTCGGCGCCTTCGGCCTGCGCAAGAATGGCGAAGGGGCGGGCGAGTGACCCCCAAGCGGATGTATCAAATGGCTGCGGCGCTGTTCTTCATCGCCGCGATCCTGTTCTTCGTCTCCGGGAATACCGCCCTGGGTGCGACATTCCTTGCGCTGGGCGCTGCGTTTCTCGCAATATCCAACAGTAAGCTGGATGAAGGCGAGACGAGCATGAAAGAGGGCGAATGATGGAAATCAATATCGTCACCATCGTGATCGCGCTGATCGCGGTCGCCATCGCGTGGAAAGTGCTGAGCGGGATTTTCAAGACGCTCGCGCTGCTCGCGATCCTCGCCGTGGCGGCGTTTGTTGTGTTTGGAGTTATGGCATGAGCCTGGCCGATAAGGACCGTATCTTCACCAACCTGTACGGGTTTCAGGACTGGGGCCTGAAGGCCGCGCAGGCGCGTGGCGACTGGGACGATACCAAGGCGCTGCTCGCCAAGGGGCAGGATTCGATCATCGACGACATGAAGGCCTCGGGCCTTCGCGGTCGCGGCGGTGCGGGCTTCCCCACCGGGATGAAGTGGTCCTTCATGCCCAAGGAAAGCAAGGACGGCCGCCCCAGCTTCCTCGTGATCAATGCCGACGAGTCCGAACCCGGTTCGTGCAAGGACCGCGAGATCATGCGGCACGATCCGCACAAGCTGATCGAAGGCGCGCTGGTCGCGGGCTTCGCGATGCGCGCGCGGGCCGCCTACATCTACATTCGCGGCGAATATATTCGCGAGGCGGAGACCCTGCAGAAGGCGATCGACGAGGCTTACGACGCCGGTTTCATCGGCAAGAACGCCTGCGGTTCGGGCTATGACTACGACGTCTTCCTGCATCGCGGGGCGGGCGCGTATATTTGCGGCGAAGAGACCGCGCTGATCGAAAGCCTCGAAGGCAAGAAGGGCCAGCCGCGCCTCAAGCCGCCGTTCCCGGCGGGCGCGGGCCTTTATGGCTGCCCGACTACGGTCAACAACGTCGAGTCCATCGCGGTCGTCCCCACGATCCTGCGGCGTGGCCCCTCGTGGTTTGCGAGCTTCGGGCGCGAGAAGAACGACGGCACCAAGCTGTTCCAGATCAGCGGGCATGTCGAAAAGCCCTGCGTGGTCGAGGAAGAGATGAGCATTCCGTTCAAGGACCTCATCGAAAAACATTGCGGCGGAATTACCGGCGGTTGGGACAATCTCCTCGCAGTGATTCCAGGTGGTTCTTCGGTCCCGCTGGTTCCCGCCGAGCAGATCATGGACTGCCCGATGGATTTCGACGGGCTCAAGGAAGTCGGGTCCGGACTCGGCACCGCGGCGGTGATCGTGATGGACAAGTCGACCGACATCGTCCGTGCGATTTCGCGCATCAGCTATTTCTACAAGCACGAGAGCTGCGGCCAGTGCACGCCGTGCCGCGAAGGCACGGGCTGGATGTGGCGCGTGATGGAGCGCTTGCGCGTCGGCCAGAGCAGTCGCGAAGAAATCGACATGCTCTACGAAGTGACCAAGCAGGTCGAAGGTCATACGATCTGTGCGCTGGGCGATGCCGCAGCGTGGCCGATCCAGGGCCTGCTCAAGCACTTCCGTCCCGAGCTCGAAC
>CATMNW010000349.1 GCA_950071875.1 uncultured Erythrobacteraceae bacterium
AAGGCACCTCTGTTCCCGAGCCGGGATCGATCGCCATGCTGGGTTCGGGCATTGCCGGATACGGCGCTGCCGTGGCCCTTTACCGCCGCAAGAAGCGCAAGCAACAGCGCTAAAGCAGGATCGTTGCCAGCCCTAGGAAAACTCCCATGCTGGCGACATCGCTCATTGTCGTGAGAAAAATGCTCGAAGCGGTTGCAGGGTCCGCCCCGAACCGTTTGAGCGTCAGCGGTATCAGCGCGCCGGCAATTCCGCTGATGGTACAGGCCACCACCATCGAAATCAGGACCACGATGCCGAACCAGACCGGATCGGCTTGCCCCTGGATAAGCGCGTAAGCGAACATTCCTACGCCTGCGGTAATGCCGACCAGCAGCCCGTTGGCAAAGCCGAGCATACCTTCCTTGCGGACAAGGTGCCCCGCGCTGTCCGCCCTGACCTCTCCCAGCGTCATGCCCCGCAGCGCCACGGCCAGTGCCTGACAGCCCGTATTGCCCGTCTGCCCGGCCATGACCGGCAGGAACACCGCGAGTATCACCAACCGGCTGAGGGTATCTTCGAAAATCCCGACCACTGCTGCAGCCACGAACGCCGTCAGCAGGTTTACCTGTAGCCACGGGTGGCGCAGTTTCAGGCTGGTCGATAGCGGTGTGAACAGGCGTTCTTCCTTCTCGACACCGACCATTTCACCGGCCTGCGCCGAAAGTTCGATAGCGCGGTTGGCAAACAGTTCTGGCCCGCGGACCAGGCCGACAAGGCGATCGTCATCGTCGATTATCGGATAGACCGGGAAATGCTTGTGCAGTGCAGCTTTCAGCGCATCGCCGAGCGACATGTCGCGCCGAAGCGCGAACGGATCAGCAATCATGATGTCCACTAGCCGTGTTTCCGGCGTTGCCAGCAGCATCTCGCGCATGACGACAAGGCCGAGCAGCCGGTTGTCGTGATCCACGATATACAGGTAGGTGATGAAGGCGCTCTGCACCTGTTGCCGTAGCATCTCGGTCGCTTCGGCAACCGTGGTCGTCGGAGCGAAGACGCCGACAGCCGGTTGCATCAGGCTGCGCAGACTGTCGTCGCGTTTTTTCTTTCCGGTGTCGGGTGCGTGTGCGAGATCTTCCTGCTCGCTCAAGACAATCGTCGACATGCTGACATGACCCCTGTTTGGCGATTCGCGCGACCCGGAGTCTTTGTTCTGCAGCCAGCCTAGACCAATGTATCGCAGGAGCAACAGCCTTCGCTGGCCAAACCCGCATGATCGGGGCATGTTCACTCCCGAAGGAGATCGACATGCCCGACCTGACCCGACGCACGCTACTTGCAGGAGCTGCCGCCACCGGAGCGCTCGCCTCTACGGCTTCGTTCGCCCAGGGCGACATGGTCGAGGCGACGCCCGACCTTACGGGGAAGGCGATTCTGATCACCGGCACATCCTCGGGATTCGGCAGGCTGGCGAGCGAACATTTCGCGAGGATGGGCGCAACAGTCTACGCCACGATGCGGAACACCCCGCGCCCCGAAGCCGAGGAATTGCAGCAACTCGCCAGCGATGAAAGCCTCGACATTCGCGTATTGCGACTGGACGTCCTGCTCGACAACGAGGTTCAGGAAGCGGTTGCAACGGCCGAACGTGAATTGGGCCGCGGGCTCGATGTACTGGTCAATAATGCAGGCATCGGCATCACCGGTCCTGTCGAAGTGCAGGACATGGAAGCGACACAGCTAGCGTTCGACACCAACGTGCTCGGTTACCACCGGCTTGCACGTGCGGTATTGCCGGGGATGCGTGCCCGAAAACAGGGGCATATCTTTGCCGTTTCCAGCCAGCTCGGCCGCGTCATCATCCCTTATTCAGGCCATTACTCGGCGACCAAGTTCGCGGTTGAAGCCATGTTCGAACAGCTCGCCTACGAGCTGGTGCCCCACAACATCGGTGTCACCGTGATCGAGCCGGGTGGCTATCCGACGGAAGTCTGGGTCAATCGGAATCGCTACTCACAAGACCTGAAGGCGCGCGCCGCCGAAACCCATCTCGATGGCTATCCGCAGGTCGTTGAGCGGATGGGCGAAGAAGACGGTTCCGGTCGCAGCGCCGATCCGATGGATGTTCCGCGCGCAATGGCGAAGGTTCTGGCAATGGCGCCCGGCACCCGACCGGTGCGAATGCCTGTGAGCAACGGCAATATCCCGCAGACCGCGATTAACGATATCAGTGCAAAGACACAGGTCGGCTGGCTCGGCGAAAGCGGCTATGGTCCGCTTATCAAGGCGGTCCATAACGTCTGACGCTCTGGCCATCGGCGCGCGTCGCGGCTAAGGGGCGCGCCACACACATTTTCCGGAGTTTACGATGGGTTTCCGCTGCGGGATCGTCGGCCTGCCGAATGTCGGCAAGTCCACCCTTTTCAATGCCCTTACCGAAACGCAGGCCGCACAGGCTGCGAACTATCCATTCTGCACGATTGAGCCGAATGTCGGACAGGTCGCGGTGCCCGATGCGCGGCTCGACAAGATCGCAGCGATTGCGAAATCGGCCAAGATCATCCCGACGCAGCTTGCGTTCGTGGACATTGCCGGCCTTGTGAAAGGCGCAAGCCAGGGCGAAGGCCTGGGCAACCAGTTCCTTGGCAACATTCGCGAGGTGGACGCGGTCGTCCACGTTCTGCGCTGTTTCGAAGATGACGACATCCAGCACGTGGCCAACAAGGTGGATCCGCTCGCGGATGCCGAGGTGGTCGAGACAGAGCTACTGCTGTCGGATCTCGAAAGCCTGGAAAAGCGGGTGCCTGCCGCGCAGAAACGCGCGACCGGCGGCGACAAGGAAGCAAAGCTGATGGCCAGCGTGCTGGGTCAGGCGCTCGACCTGCTGCGCGATGGCAAGCCTGCCCGCCTTACAGAACCGAAGGATGACGAAGAAGCCCGGCTGTTCCGCCAGGCGCAGCTGCTCACGGCAAAGCCCGTGCTGTATGTCTGCAACGTCGCGGAAGAAGATGCGGCGAAAGGCAACGCCTTGTCCGAACAGGTTTTTGCGAAAGCCGCGGCGGAAGGT
>CATMNW010000350.1 GCA_950071875.1 uncultured Erythrobacteraceae bacterium
GGAACCGCCGATGCGGCCGCGCGTGGACAGGCCGAAGCTCAGGGTCTGGGCCCTGGTTTCGTACAAGGTCACCGGACGCCGGTCGATGGCGAGCAGTTCACCATTCGTATCGCGCGTCACGCGGTCGGGAAATGCCTGCTCGAAAGCAGCGGTATAGGATGGGGACGAAAGCGTCACATCGCGCGAACGGTTGATACCGTAATCGACCTGCAGGCGGGTATTTTCCCAGAAGGGCAGTTCCCAGTTCGCACCGAACTTCCAGTCCGACTGGGTTTCCTGCGCGAGGTTCGGATTGCCGCCCGTAATCACGGTCGCCAAAACATCCTGGCCGGTCAGGAAATCGAAAACCGGTACGTTGAATTCATCGATGCGCGGATCGCCAAGGGCCGAGATGCTGGGTGCAACTTCGCGCCAGATACGCGTCGCCTGAAGGTTGAAGCCATCGAATGGCGACCAGTTCAGTCCGGCCGTCCAGTTGGTGAGACTGCCGAAATCGGACAGGTCTTCCGCGCCCGCAGCCAAGTTGAGGCTGGCGGTTCCGATACCACCCCAGGCACCGTCGCGGCGGGCGATGGGGATGTTGAGATTGATCCCGCCGTCGAACCTGCGCCGGGTGATCGAGCCATCGCTGTCGGAGCGCGTGTCGAAGCTTTCCAGCCGTTTCCAGTCCAGACCGGCATCGATCGTCACGGCCATATCGCCTGCCGGCAGTTCGACCGGATAGCCGGTGAGCGTGGCCTTGTTGACGATGGTCCTGGTCCGGGTTTCGGCGATATCGAACCCCGTACCGCTTTGCTGGTCGATCTCGGTATCGCTGTTTGCAAGGACGGCGTCCGACGTGAACGTTGCCTTCCAGTCTCCGATGCTGCGATTGTAAGCCCCGCCAAGCGAAAGCGTGTCGGTACGACTGCGCCGGCCGAAAGGCTGGAAATCAGTGCCCATATCGCGCAGGCCGGACAGGCTGGTACTTTCTTCACGCCCCGCGGTAACGTTCAGACTGATCGACGATCCACTTTCGATGAACGCCCTGGCGTAGTTGGCCGTCGCTTCTGCGGCCCATGTGTCCGCCAGAAGGCTGCGGAACGGGGCTTCGTCACCGGCCCCCGGAATATCTGACGTGACCACGAAGCCGCGCTCGGCCTCGGTCAGCATCGAGCGATCTTCCACGTCGAGATTGAAGTTGAGGCGCGCCCCATCGGCAATCCTGAGGTAGGTCAGCTCTTCCTCGTTGCGCGAGAACCCGCCGCTGGTCGGCGCTTCCAACTCGCCCTCTGCGGTCAGTGCGGAATAGTTGTTTTTCAGCACGATGTTCACGACCCGCTGGTCGGGATCGTATCCGAAACGCTGCGCGACCTCTTCGGCGAAGACCTCGATCTTTTCCACGCTTTCGGGCGGATAGGAGCGGAATTCGCGAAAGCTCGATACGCGGATACCGTTGATCAGGAACACCGGCCGCCCGCCAGCGCGGCTGCCACGCGCCCCGCCGGTCGCAGGTTCGATGGCATCGATGATGTCGGCAATCGAACTGCCGCCGAAGGCTGCGATATCCTCGCTATCGTATTCCGCGACCGGCGGTTCGTCGATGACGAGCTGGCCACGAATACGTTCACCAGTGACGACGATCGCCCCCGGTTCGAACGCCTCTTCCTCTTCCTGCTGGATTGGCGAATTGTTTGCCTGCGCGGTATCCTGCGCGTGAAGCGCCCCGGTCCAGCCGATTACGAGTAGGGACGATGCGAAAAGCGAAAGCGATTTCAATGGGTGAGCCTTCCTGGAACCAGAATGTGTTGCCCCCCAGCCGGGACGGTCATTACCGCGCAGGCGCGGCTGCACAAGCTGGGTTCCTGTAACGAATTGTCTCACCACCGGTTTGCGGTAATGCGTACCGGACCCGCCAAGGCTTCCCTTTTGCCCCCTTCACCGCTAAAGGGCGCGGCTCTTACTGTACTAGCGAACGGAATCAGCAGACTACATGGCGAAAGAAGAACTTCTCGAAATGCGCGGGCGCGTTGTGGAATTGCTGCCCAATGCGATGTTCCGCGTCGAGCTCGAGAACGGCCATGAAGTGCTCGGCCACACCGCCGGAAAGATGCGCAAGAACCGCATTCGCGTGCTGGTGGGCGACGAGGTCCTGTGCGAATTGACGCCCTACGATCTTACCAAGGCCCGCATCACCTACCGCTTCATGCCCGGTCGCGGCGGCCCCGGTCAGGGCCCCGGCCCGCAGTAAGCACCCGTGGGCCAGCCCACACTCATCCTGGCATCGGCAAGTCCCCGCAGGCGCGAACTCATCGCGCGCCTCGGCGTGACGCCTGCCGCGATCAATCCCGCCGATATCGACGAGACCCCGCATAAGGGCGAACTGCCGCGCGACTATGCCAGGCGCATGGCCCGCGAGAAAGCGGAAGCAGCGGCGAGCGATGACGGCCACGTGCTCGCCGGCGACACGGTGGTCTGCGCCGGACGCCGCATTTTACCCAAGGCCGAGGACGAGGCGACCGCGCGCAAGTGCCTCGAACTGCTTTCCGGACGCCGTCACCGGGTGCTTTCGGCCATCGCCCTGCGCGCGCCCGACGGCACGATGCGCGAGCGGCTGAGCGAGACGGTGGTGATCTTCAAACGCCTCTCCCCTGACGAGATCGACGCCTATATCGCCAGCGGCGAATGGGACGGAAAGGCAGGCGGCTACGCCATCCAGGGCATTGCCGAAGGGCTGATCTCCCGCATCCAGGGCAGCCATTCGGGTGTTGTCGGTCTACCTCTCTACGAAACTCGCACTCTGCTGAAAGCATCGGGGTTCGACATTGCCTGAGTGGCAAGTCGAACATGGCATCGGCGAAAGCCGCGCCCTGCTGGTCGACGGAGAGAAAATACTCGCGGCGAAGCTGCGCTGGCCGGGCGATTTGCCGGTCGGCACCCCTGTTTCGGCAGTGCTGTCTTCCAAGCCGGCCGGGCGCAGCCGCGGCCTCGCGCGGACGGACAATGGCATCGAACTGCTGGTCGACCGCATCCCTGCCCGCTTTACCGAAGGCG
>CATMNW010000351.1 GCA_950071875.1 uncultured Erythrobacteraceae bacterium
GGGTCAGGGCGGCGAGGGGGCAGAGAAGGCGTTTCATATAGCGTCCAACTCCCCGCCCGCCGATATTATCCCGCGGGGTCAGCCCATCGTCGGGATGACGAAAGCGTTCGACCCGTCTCCGCCGCCGTCGGGCCAGCGCTGGGTGACCTTCTTGGCCTTGGTCCAGAACTTCAAACCTTCCATGCCGTACTGGTCGATGTCGCCGAAGCCGCTGCGCTTCCAGCCGCCGAAGCTGTGGTAGCTGACAGGGACGGGGATCGGCACATTGATGCCGACCATGCCGACATTCACACGGCTCGCGAATTCGCGCGCGGCGTGGCCGTTGCGGGTGAAGATGGCGACGCCATTGCCGTACTGATGCTCGCTCGGGAGCTTCACGGCTTCCTCGAAATCCTTCGCGCGCACGATCTGGAGGACCGGCCCGAAAATTTCTTCCTTGTAGCTTTCCATGTCGGTGGTGACCCGATCGAGCAGCGTCGGGCCGACGAAGAAACCCTCTTCATGCCCCTGAAGGCTGAAACCGCGACCGTCGATGACGACTTCGGCGCCTTCTTTCTCGGCCGTGTCGATCCAGCTTTCCACGCGTGCCTTGTGTTCCGGCGTGACGACGGGGCCGTAATGGGCTTCGGGATCGTTCGATACGCCCACGCGCAGCGCGTTGATCGCAGGGATCAGCTTTTCGCGCAGGTCGTCGGCTGTCTTTTCGCCCACGGGGACGACGACGGGCAGCGCCATGCAGCGTTCACCAGCCGAACCGAATGCGGCCCCGGCAAGATCGTTCACCACTTGATCGAGATCGGCGTCGGGCATCACGATGCCGTGGTTCTTTGCGCCGCCGAAGGCCTGCACGCGCTTCGCGTTGGCGGAACCGCGCGAGTAGATATATTGCGCGATGTCGGAGGAACCGACGAAGCTGATCGCCGGGATATCGGGATGGTCGAGGATGGCGTCGACCATTTCCTTGTCGCCGTGGACGACCTGCAGCAGCCCTTCCGGCGCACCCGCTTCGAGGAACAGTTCGGCAAGGCGCACCGGCACGCTGGGATCGCGTTCGGAAGGCTTCAGGATGAAGGCGTTGCCCGCGGCGATCGCCATGCCGAACATCCACATCGGGATCATGGCGGGGAAATTGAACGGCGTGATGCCCGCCCCGATGCCGAGCGGCTGACGCATCGAATATACGTCGATGCCCGGACCTGCTCCTTGCGTGTACTCGCCCTTCAGCGCCTGCGGGATTCCGCAAGCGAATTCGATCACTTCGAGCCCGCGCTGAACGTCGCCATGCGCGTCGTCGACGACCTTGCCGTGCTCGCTCGAAAGCAGTTCGGCCAGTTCCTGCTTGTTCGCTTCGACAAGCTGTTTGAATTCGAACATGACCCGCGCCCGGCGTTGCGGATTGGTCGCGGCCCATTCAGGCTGGACCTTCTTCGCTGCATCTACCGCGTTCTGGAGCAGGTTTGCATCACCCAGCGCGACTTCGGCCTGGACCTCGCCCGTCGAGGGGTTCCAGATCTTGTGGGTACGGGTGGCGGAACCTGCAGCTCCACCGGCGATGAAATGGTCAACCTGACGCATGTAAAAATCCTCTCGTTTCTGTGCCAACGGCCCATAGCCGCGAGGGGTCCGAAATCAATCGGTTTCAAGTGAAACTTTACCGCAGAAAGCTAACCGACCGCAGCCATCATCTGCGCGCACAGGATCGCGCCATAGGTGCCCAGCGCATAGCCCAGCACGGCCAGCAGCACGCCAACCGGCGCCAGCGCAGGATGGAATGCCGCCGCCACTACCGGAGCAGACGCCGCCCCGCCGACATTGGCCTTGCTGCCCACGGCGACGAAGAAGAACGGCGCCTTGATGAGCTTGGCGACAGCCAGCAACAGCACTACATGGATGACCATCCAGATCAGCCCGACCGCGAAGAAGCCGGGCGCATCGCCCAGCTGCGTCACGTCCATCTTGGTGCCGATGATCGCCACGAGCAGGAAGATGGAAAGCGTTCCGAACTTGCTCGCGCCAATGCCCTCGAGGTCGCGTGCGCGGGTGAAGCTGGAGGCTAGGCCGAGTGTGGTGGCGACCACTACCACCCAGAAGAAACTGCTCGCCAGCGTCGCGTCCTCGCCCTGCATGTCAGCGAACAGACCGCCGAGGAAGCTGCCGATGAGATGGCACAGGCCCACCACCGCAAGCGTTGCGCCGAATAGCAAGACATAATCATTGGCCTTGGCCACGCGCTCTACCGAGCTGGTATAGTCCGCCATCTTGTCGCGCAATGCGTCGATCGCGCTGGAGTCTGCGCCGAGCCAGCGATCGACCCGCTCGCTCGCACCTGCGCCATAGAGCAGGAAGATCATCCAGATGTTGGCCACGATGATGTCGACCGCGATCAGTGCCGAATAGCGTTCGATATTGTAACCATAGACTTCCAGCATGGCGGTCTGGTTCGCCCCGCCGCCGATCCAGCTGCCTGCAAGCGTCGCCAGTCCGCGCCAGGCGGCATTGTCGCCCGCACCGATGATCGTCAGGTCGAACTGGGCCACCAGATACAGCGCGATGGGGCCGCCGATCACGATGCCCAGGGTCGCGGTCAGGAACATGATTATGGCCTTGCTGCCGAGACCCAGTATGCCCTTCAGGTCGATACTCAGCGTCATCAGGAACAGTGCCGCAGGCAGGAAAAAATCTTTCGCCACGGTCCACAGGTTGCTCTCGCTCACATCGATCAGCCCGAAGGTGACCATGAGGCTGGGCACGAGATAGCAGACCAGGATGATCGGAACGAAAGTATAGAATTTCGTCCAGCCCGGCCGGTCGCGCGTGACGAACACGAATGCCAGCACGAGGCCCAGAAGCCCGAGGATTATTCTGTCGTCGCTGATCATCTGCCGCTTTCCCGTCCGTGTTCTTTTCGATCAGGGGCGCACTAGCGGAGGGCGCGTACAAAAACCATGTTGACCGCAAATCCGCGCACAGGCACATCGCAGCGCCGCACTGCCGCGCGGGTGTAGCTCAATGGTA
>CATMNW010000352.1 GCA_950071875.1 uncultured Erythrobacteraceae bacterium
TTATCACGGGTGACATCCACAGCGGTCAGGCGTCGGAGATCGTGCGGCGCACCGGGAACCCGGTGCTGAGGAAGCCCTTTGTGCTAGAGGACCTGATAGCCGCGGTGGTGGGCATCGCCGAGTGACGCGAGAATCTGGAGGGTGGCTAAGTGAGACCGGAGATCAGTGTATGCCTCAGGTGAAACAAGCTCTTATTGTGACCGACGACAGGGCGCTGCAGCAGGAGCTCTCCGCCGTGCTCAAGGGTATTGGTTACAGGGTGACGTCCTCGCGAGACGCCTCGAAAACTCAGGAAGCTCTCGGAAATCGGCAGTACGAAGTCGCATTCATCGGAGCGCCGCTCCCAGAGATGAGCTGGCGCTCGACTGTGACAACGCTCAAATCGAAGTCCCGGACCACCCGGGTGGTGATGGTAACCCGACAGGCGGACGAGGCCGAGGTGCGTTCGGCCCTTGCCGCCGGCGCATATATCGTGCTCGATCGCCCGGTATCGGGCCCCGTCGAAGCCGAGGCGGGCCTGGCGCGCTAGCCAGCCCGCGCCGCTTGCGTGCCTGCGGCCGCGCGGCCTAGTTTGCCGTGGCGGGCGCGGCGAGCGGGAAGAAGGGAATGCGCACTTCGAGCGGTTCGCCATTCTCCGCGTGGAAGGTGTAGAAGCCTTCCATCGACCCATGCGGCGTGTCGAGCGGGCACCCCGAAACGTAGTCATGGCTTTGCCCCGGCATCAGCACCGGCTGTTCGCCGACCACGCCATCGCCATCGACATGGCTCACAATCCCGGCACCGTCGGTAATCCGCCAGTGGCGCGTCATCAGCTGCACCCGTTCGTGGCTGCCGTTCTCGATGCGGATATGGTAGACCCAGAACCACTTGCCCGCTTCGGGGCGGGATTGCTCGGGCAGGAAATTGACCGCGACCCGGACGGTAATCCCGTCGGTCATGGCGGCATGCTGGAAAAGCTCCTTGATCACGCTTTCAACCTAATGCCCCGGCGATCTTTCGCAAGGTTCGCGCCGCAAATTTCCCCGATCCGGCGCCAGCGTGGCCGACAGTGATGCAACAGCAGGCCGCCCTCAGGCCGGACCACCAGCGAGGTAATTCTCGATCTGGTCAAGCCGCTCCTTGCCGAAATAGATCTGTTCACCCTCGCCGCGATCGACGAAGAAGGTCGGGATTCCGAACGCCCCGCGGTCGACTGCGGCAGAGGTGTTATCGATCAGTCGCTGCTTGATGGTGGAATCCTGCGTTGCCGCGAGAAGTGCCTTCGCGTCGAAACCTGCTGCCTCGATCCGCTCCGCCAGTGCAGATGGATCGTCGACCGGCAGGCCGTCTTCCCACAAGGCCAGCAGCAACACATCCACCAGCCGCGCGCGCGCCTGCTCGTCCACTGCCAGCAGCATGCGCTGGAGGGTTACCGAATTGAACGGGAACTGCGGATGCATGGTAAACCGGTCGAGTTGGTGACGGGCAATGAAACGCTGCATCTCGATCGTGGAATAGGCGACCTTGCCCTGCACATCCTTGTCCCGGATCATCGGCGGGGCGTTACCGGTCAACTTGTGCATCCCGCCAAGGAAAACGGGCGTAATGCGTAAATTCGCATCGGTCCGTTCGATCACATCCTGCAACGGATGCCATACGAGATAGGCGTTAGGGCTCACGCAGTCGAAAAGGAACTCGATGGTTTTCGTCACATGGTTTCTCCCTTGAACCAACCTTTTCCAGACATACGGACCATTCACAAAGTGGAAAAAGGCAAACTATTTATTGCGACTGCCTCGCAATAGCATATCATGGCGGTCAAAGGAGACTGCATGGCCTATCCAAACGATTCGACCACCCTGGAGTTACCCTTGCCGGCCCGCAGGCATTCAACGCTCGGCCTTGTACTCGTCCGCCGCGTGGCCGCTCACGGCCTGAGCGATGCGCGCGCAGCGATGCTCGCCCTCGACGCTGCGGGCCCGAACTTTCGCAAGCTTCTGGTTCTTGTGCGGGCCCTGGTTGTCGACCTTGCCCGCACATCCAGGCGCAAGATCGTGCTGGCACCCTGCTGTGCTGCAGGAATGACCCGTGATGAAGGGCTGTTGATGGCGATGATCGCGGGCGAAGGTCTTGCCGTTCATGCCGTGCTGACCGACGATGCGAACTGCCCGGCGGCCATGACCACCGCCCATGCCCTTGGCGAAGAATTGCAGAGGATCGCAATCCGCAACGACTGGCGACGCTGATCCATTCCGGCTCTGGCGGGCCGCGAGTCCCGTGACCTGCCGTCGCCTTTACATTCCGGCTGCCCGCAAGGCACGGTCGAGATCTTCCTTCACGTCCTCGACATCTTCGAGCCCGACGTTGATCCGCAACAGGCCTTCGGTAACGCCCATTGCGTCCCGCGCTTCCTGCGACATGCCGGCATGCGTCGTGCTCGCCGGATGGCACATCAGGCTGCGGGCATCGCCGATATTGTTCGAAATATCCACGAGCTCGAGGGCGTCGAGCAAGGCGAAGGCGGTTGCACGATCGCCGACATCGAGGGCGAAGATCGGCCCGGTAGCGACCATCTGGCTGGTGGCAAGATCGTGCCGGGGGTGGCTGGCCAGGCCGGGATGCAGGATCCTGGGGACGCGACCTTCGATGAAACGGCCCAGTTCGACTGCATTTTCGCTCTGGCGCCGGGCGCGCAAATCCAGCGTTTCCAGCCCTTTCAGAACCACCCAGGCATTGAAGGGGGAGATGTTCGGCCCCGTGTTGCGCTGGAAGGGCAGCAGCACCTCGTCGATCCATTCCTGCGATCCGCAAACCGCACCGGCAAGCACGCGGCCCTGCCCGTCCATCAGCTTGGTCGCGCTGTAGGCAACGACATCGGCGCCGAAATCCATCGGTTTCTGCAGCGCGCTGGTAGCAAAGGCATTGTCCACCACCGTGACGATACCGTGCGCCTTCGCAACGTCGCACACGTGCTTAAGATCGACCACGTCCAGCGTGGGATTGGCCGGGGTTTCGAAGAAGAACACTT
>CATMNW010000353.1 GCA_950071875.1 uncultured Erythrobacteraceae bacterium
AAATGTGAGTGCCTTCGCGCAAATGAACATACCCCATGATCTCATGACGATACTCGATCCGAAAGCGGATTGACGCCCAACCCTTTCTCCCATCGCTTTCCAACCTGAAAGACCAACAGTGAAAACTATCTTCCGCACGTCCCTTTGCCTTGGCGTTGCCCCCCTCTTCCTTTCCACAACGCCAGCCCTCGCGCAGGACATCCACGACCAAGAACCTGCATCTGCCGAAGAAGACGAGGAGGAGGATGTCATCATCGTCCAGGGCACGCGCAGCAATCGCCGAGTGCAGGACGAGCCGATCAGGGTGGAAGTCATCGCGGGCGAAGAGATCGAGGAAAAGGCGATCATGCGTCCGGGCAACATCGCCATGCTGGTCAACGAGACCGGCGGGGTGCGTGTGCAGGTAACCTCCCCTGCTCTGGGTGCTGCCAATATCCGCATCCAGGGACTGGAAGGCCGATACACCCAGCTCCTAGCAGACAACCTTCCACTTTACGGCGGCCAATCTGCATCGCTGGGCTTGCTGCAAATCCCGCCGACCGATCTGGGACAGGTTGAGGTCATCAAGGGGTCGGCTTCGGCGCTCTACGGTGCTTCTGCGCTAGGCGGCGTGATTAACCTGATCTCGAAGCGCCCAGGTGACGAGTTCGAGGCCGAAGTGCTCGCCAACGCCACCACGCGCGATGGCCAGGACCTGACCGCCTATGCCGCCGGTCCGATAAGCCGCAATGCCGGTCTGTCGCTCACCGCTGGCGCGCATCGCCAGAGCGGACAGGACCTCGATGGCGACGGATGGCTCGACATGGCTGCCTATGACCGCCTGACCGCTCGCCCGCGCTTCCAATGGGACGGGAGCGACGGGTCATCGATCTATCTCACTCTGGGCGCGATGACCGAGGAACGGGTGGGCGGCACCTTGCCGGGCCGCAGGGTGCCGGATGGGACACGGTTCGCGCAGATACAGGACACCGAGCGTTTTGATGCCGGGCTGGTCGCCGAAACCCCCGTATCGGATCTGGCGACACTCAATCTACGCGCTTCGGCGATGCACCAGAAACACCTCCACCGCTACGGAGCAGTCATCGAGGATGACCGCCACACGAGCCTGTTTGGCGAGGCATCTGTTGCGGGCAGCAAGGGCGCGACCTCATGGGTCGGCGGGATCGCTTTCCAGCAGGACGGTTTCCGGTCGGACACCTTCCCGGCTTTCGATTACACTTACGATGTGCCCGGCATCTTCGCCCAGATTGAGCAGGAAGCCTCTCTCAACCTGACGCTGGCAGCTAGCGCGCGCGTCGATTTCCACGACGAGTTCGGCGCCCAGTTCAGCCCGCGCCTTTCGGCGCTATACCGGCCCGGCAACTGGACCATTCGCGGATCGTTCGGCGGCGGCTTCTTCGCCCCCACGCCATTCGTGGACGAGATAGAGGCGGCTGGTCTGTCACGCCTTGAGCCGCTCGGCGAGCTTGAAGCAGAAACCGCGCGGACCGCCTCGCTCGATGTCGGCTATGCTGATGGACCGTGGGAAGCAAACGTCACCTTGTTCGGCGCGAATATCGAAAACGCCACACGGCTGCGCGAAATCGCACCTGACCGTGTCGAGCTGGTCAATATCGATGGCACGACGCAAGTGCGCGGGACCGAGCTGTTACTGCGCTTCAAGCAGGACGGCTTCACTGTGACGGGCAGCTATGTCCTCGTCGATGCGAGCGAGCCCGATCCTTCAGGCATAGCACGGCGTGAGGTCCCCCTGACTCCCAAGCACACAGCCGGATTGGTCGGTATGTGGGAAGAGCATGGCAACGGTCGGATAGGCGTCGAAGCCTATTACACCGGCGGACAGTCGCTGGATGACAATCCCTATCGCGAACGATCACGACCATATCTTCACCTCGGAATTCTCGGTGAGATTGTACTCGGCAACGTCAGCCTGTTCGTCAATGCGGAGAACCTGCTCGATGTGCGCCAGACGAAGTATGATCCCCTGCTGCTCCCGCAATGTGCGGCGAGCGGACAGTGGACTGTCGATGCTTGGGCACCGCTGGAGGGATTTATTCTAAACGGAGGTCTGCGATTGCGTTTCGGAGGGCATTGAGCTCGAAATTCGAGACGGCTATTGGGCCGTAAGCCGTCAGTCCGCTTATGGGTATCGTTCCGCGGAAAGCCGCCTTTCAGGTAACTACCCAATCGCAAACCGCCCGTCGGTCACGAATGGATCCAGGAAGTTGGTGGTAGCGCGAAAATCGGAGCAGTTTCTACCGCGCCAACCTCATCAATTTGCTACCACCCCCTGCCCAGAAACTATCGCGGACAACCGAAGGCGCTTGCGAGTCATGACGGTGACCGATGCGGTTACTGTTATGGCCTACTTCGGAACCGGCGTGGAATACGCCTTGCACTGTCTCATCTGGATCGCTGGCCCGCTCAAGCAGCCGTGACCTTGCCGAGATGCAAGGTGTCTTGCCATCCTTCACGAAAAAGATTTTCCCAAAGCTGGAAAAGGCTGGGATCGTGGAGACCACTGGCGGCATCCGGGGTGGTTATCAGATGGCCCGGCCTGCGGAGCAAATCAGCGTGCTCTACGTCGGGGATGCAGTGGACGGCTCCAAACCGATGTTTGATTGCCAGGAAATCAGGGCCCGGTGTGCGCTATTTGATGGCAATCCTCCCGAATGGTCGACGCGCGGCGTCTGCGGCATCCACGCAGTGATGATCCGCGCAGAAAACGCCCTGCGCGGCAAACTGGCAAAAACCAGCCTCGCGAGCCTGATCGAGGGGCTCGACAAAAAGATCCCGCACGACGTTTACCCCGAACAAGTGAGCGACTAGTTCGCTGAGCGGCAATCCGCCCGCGAAGATGCGCGCCTGTCTGGCATGCGTTCTCGCGTCGCCTCGCGCTCTAGCAAGGAATAGCGGGCGCAATCCCGCCCGATTTCTTATTTAGGAGACAGTTTTCATGCAGCGTATCTGGATTGTCGGGGCCGGCTT
>CATMNW010000354.1 GCA_950071875.1 uncultured Erythrobacteraceae bacterium
CGGGAAGAAAACGCGTGCCGAGACCGGCTACGGGAAACACGGCCTTCCTGATGGGTTTATGGTCTGTCATATCTGGCTCTCGTGCAATTTCGCGCATGGGGCGCATAGGATCACATCGACAAAACGCCTCTGGCGCGCTTTCACGACATCGGCGTGACGCTTGCCAGCTTGGCGCGTGAGGGTAAAGCACACATCCATGGACAAACTAATCATCCGCGGTGGCAACCGCCTTTCGGGGACCATTCCCATTTCCGGCGCGAAGAATGCCGCACTCACGCTGATTCCTTGCGCCTTGCTCACCGAAGAGGCCGTGACGCTTCGCAACTTGCCGCGCTTGGCCGATATCGATGGCTTCCAGCACCTGATGACCCAGTTCGGCGTGAGCCACACGATCCCGGGCAAGAGACCGGAAGACTTCGGCAGCAATGTCACCCTTTCGGCCACGCGTATCACCAGCTCGGTCGCGCCTTACGACCTGGTACGCAAGATGCGTGCTTCGATCCTCGTGCTCGGGCCGCTGCTTGCGCGCACCGGCGAAGCGACCGTTTCGCTTCCCGGCGGCTGCGCGATTGGCAACCGGCCTATCGATTTGCACCTGAAGGCCCTCGAGGCTTTCGGCGCGCATATCGAAATGGCGGCGGGCTATGTGAAGGCCACCGCACCCGACGGCGGGCTTCCCGGCGGTGAGTTCGATTTTCCCGTAGTCTCGGTCGGCGCGACAGAAAACGCGGTCATGGCAGCAGTGTTGTGCAAGGGCACGAGCATTCTGAGGAACGCCGCGCGCGAGCCGGAGATTGTCGACCTGTGCAACCTGCTCAGCGCGATGGGCGCAGAGATCGAAGGTGTCGGCACGTCCGAGCTTACCATCCACGGCGTCGACAGGCTCCATGGTGCGACCTATCGCGTCATGCCCGACCGGATCGAGGCCGGTTCCTATGCCTGCGCTGCCGCAATTACCGGCGGAGAAGTGCGGCTGGAAGGTGCCGATGGCCACGACATGGGGTCCACGCTGCATGCGCTACGCAACATCGGGGTCGAAGTCGAAAGCGACAAGAAAGGCGTGAGCGTAGCAGCCAATGGCCCGCTGAAGGCGCACAACCTCACGACTGCGCCATTTCCCGGGCTTGCCACCGATATGCAGGCGCAGCTGATGAGTCTGCTTACCCAGGCCGAAGGCGCCAGCGTTCTCAAGGAAACGATTTTCGAGAACCGGTTCATGCATGTGCCCGAGCTGGCGCGGATGGGTGCCGATATCGAAACCGAAGGGCGCACGGCGATCGTTCGCGGACCAACGCAACTCACCGGTGCCGAAGTCATGGCAACGGACCTTCGCGCGTCGATGAGCCTGGTGATAGCTGGCTTGGCGGCGCAGGGCGAAACGACCGTTCGGCGTCTTTATCATCTCGATCGCGGGTATGAGCGGCTGGAAGAAAAGCTCCAGCTGGTTGGCGCAGACATAGAACGGCTTGGCGACGACTGACGTCTGGAATTGGCACTTTACTCCTTCCCGCGCGTTGGGTTCGCAAAGAAGGAGTAATCGCATGTTGCTTAAAATGCTTGCACTCGGCGGCCTCGGCTACGCCGGCTATCGCTATTATGAAAAGAACCGTGTCGACAAGAATGGTGTCGCTTTCGCCGGAGGCGAACCGGAAGGCGCCTTCCGTAATGCAGGATCGGAATCTACCGCGTCCCACGATTCGATGAGCGCGACCGATGAGGCGCTCGACGAAACTTACCCGGCTAGCGACGCGACAGCGAAGTACTGAGCTTTTCTGGCAAAACTTTAAAAAGGGGCGGCCTCTCGGGCGCCCCTTTTTTTGTTTCTATCTCTGACTGCGAGCTAACTCTACCGGTTCATCGGCCCGTCCAGTGGCGAACGCGGCTTTACGGTTTCCTTCTTTTCAAGCTCGCGCGTGACCAACCAGATGCGGATCGCACCTGCAAGGCCCGGCGGTGTTTCGGACCGGATACGTTCGGCATCGATTTCTGCCACCAGCGAATTGATGGACTGTCCTCGCAGAGCAGCAGCAGTACTCAGCATTTCCCAGAACAGCGGTTCAAGGCTGATCGATGTCCGGTGTCCTTCGATGCGGACCGAATATTTTTTCGGGGGGTGGTAGGGGGGCATTTCCATAGGCCGCGCGCCCTACATGGCGAACGACCGACGCTCTACGATTTTTTTGGGGTGTGCGATGAACCGAGCCGGTCGTAAAATCGGGCCATGACAGAACGCTTCGATGCCCTGACGGAAAAAGAGAAGCGAACGCTGCGCCTTATGGGGCGGGGCCATGATGCCAAGTCTGCGGCAGCCGCACTGGAGCTGTCGGTTCATACCATCAACGAGCGCCTGCGTGCAGCGCGGCGCAAGCTGGAAGTTACCAGCAGTCGCGAAGCCGCGCGGCTGATGATGGAGCACGAACGACACCAAATTTCTGTAGACAAGGATTTCAGGGGTGCCGCGTCACCGACAAGGAGCGATGGTTTCAGCGTGCCCGAAACCCTCCATGCCGGCGAGTGGGGCAAGGGGCGCGCGATCGCCCTGATTACCGGAGCTGTCCTTATGTCCATTATTGCTGCTGCCATGCTGCTCACCACCCCAGTTATGACTGACAGGGCCGGTTCACCCCGAATTGAAGAAACCGCGCGCGATACCTCCTTGGAAACCGCTGCTCGTAAGTGGCTCGCTCTTGTCGAAGCAAAGGACTGGGAAGCAAGCTACGCTGCGACAGCAGCTTCCTTCCGCAAGGCCAATACGCTGGAGTTGTGGAGTGATTCTGCCGAGAGCGTTCACGGGGCCCTTGGCCGGATCGTCTCCCGTCAATTTGTTGGTGCAGACGACGTGCCATCGCCCCAGGGCATAACGATCGTAAAGTTCCGCAGCGATTATACCAATCGCCGGAACGTGATCGTGACAGTGTCACTGGTCGAGGAAGACGGTGCCTGGAAAGTGGCCGGGATCTATGTCTCCTGATCCAGTCGG
>CATMNW010000355.1 GCA_950071875.1 uncultured Erythrobacteraceae bacterium
TTTTTTTTAATGATACGGCGACCACCGAGATCTACACTCTTTCCCTACACGACGCTCTTCCGATCTGTTTTGGGTGCTGCCGCAATGCTCGGCGCGTGCGGACAGAAATCGATGCTCGAACCTGTCGAAGGCGCTTCCCTGCCGCCTGCCCCTTATGGCGCGGAAGCCCAGCCCGATGCCGACGATTTGCTTGCCCTCGACCCGACAGCCGCGCCGGATCGCAATGTCGAATTGCGTACGCGTTCGGAAGAACGGGAAGACGATCCATTCGATCTGCCCCCCGACTGATTTAATCGGCGCAAAGCAAGCCTTGCTCGACTTGAAGGCTGCGATTGGGCACAGGCGCCGCAATGGACCATTTCCGGATCAAGAACGGTGTGCTGCACGCCGAAGATGTCCCGATGACGCGCATTGCGGAAGACATCGGCACCCCCGTCTATATCTATTCGCGTGCAACGCTGGAAAGGCACGCCCGCGTCTTTCGTGATGCCCTGTCCGAACTGGACAATCCGCACATCGCCTTCGCCGTCAAATCGAACCCCAATCTGGCTGTCCTCAAGGTTTTGGCCAACGAAGGATACGGCGCTGACGTCGTGTCCGGGGGCGAATTGACCCGTGCCCTGAAGGCAGGGATGAAACCCGACGATATCGTGTTCTCCGGCGTGGGTAAGACCCACGACGAGTTGCTGCAGGGCCTTCGTGAAGGCATCGGCCAGTTCAATATCGAGAGCGAGGAAGAGGGCTACGAACTGGCCGCGATTGCCTCGCGCCATGGCAAACGGGCAGCCTGCGCCCTGCGCGTGAACCCCGATGTCGACGCCCGCACGCACGAAAAGATTTCGACGGGCAAACGCGAAAACAAGTTCGGTGTCCCGTTGGACCGGGCGGCAGAAATATACGCTCGGCTTGCGGCAGAAGACAGCATCGATATGCGCGGGATCGCGGTACATATCGGCAGCCAGCTCTCGTCCCTCGAACCCTTGGAAACGGCTTTCGCAAAAGTCGGGGCGCTCATCGCCGATCTCAGGGCCGCCGGCTGCACCGTCACGCACGCCGATCTGGGCGGCGGATTGGGCGTACCTTACAAGGCGGGCGAAAAGATGCCCGCCCCGGCCGAATACGGGGCGATGGTCGCGCGCGTGACGAAAGACTGGAACGTGCGGCTTGCATTCGAGCCGGGTCGGGTCATCGCAGGCAATGCCGGCGTGCTCCTGACCCGCGTCGTACGCTCCAAACGCAGCGGAAACGGCCCGCCGTTCGTGGTGGTCGATGCCGCGATGAACGATCTCGCCCGCCCGGCCATGTATGGTGCGTGGCACGATTTCGAGGCCGTCGAACCGAGCGGCGAGCGGATGACCGCGCATATCGTCGGGCCGATCTGCGAAACCGGCGATACCTTCGCAATGGATCGTGAATGCGATGCGCTTGTCGCCGGTGACCTCGCCATATTCCGAACTGCCGGCGCTTATGGCGCAACGATGGCCAGCAGTTACAATTCGCGCGGCTTCGTTGCAGAAACGCTGGTCGATGGAGATCGGTATGCCGTGGTTGCCGATCGTATCGCCGCCAGCGCAATCATGGACGCCGAGCGGGTGCCGGACTGGCTGACATGACGCCCGCCAGCCATGCATAGCCTGCCGCTCTTCCACCGGATAAACGGCACACGCGTCGTGATTGTGGGCGACGGGGAAATGGCAGCGGCAAAGGCCCGTCTGGTGGAGCGTTCGGGCGGCGTGCCGTGCGGCGAAACCGAGGCCCATCACGCGAAGCTGGCATTCGTAGCACTGGAGGATGCGCGCGCAGCCGAAGCCGCAGCCATGAGGCTGAAGCGCGCCGGTCTGCTGGTCAACGTCGCCGACCGTCCCGATCTTTGCGATTTCACCCTTCCCAGCGTGCTCGACCGCGACCCGATTCTCGTAGCGGTCAGCACAGGCGGCGCATCGGCGGGCCTGGCGAAGCACTTGCGCCTGCGTCTCGAACGGCTGCTGCCGCAAGGTCTTGGCAGGCTGGCCACGGCGCTGGGCGCGGCACGCGAGCAATTGCGGACACGCTTCCCAGACGGCGATGTAAGACGCAGGAGTATCGATACGGCCCTGCAGGAAGGAGGCACGCTGGATGTCCTCGAGGGCACGAGCGCAGACCGTGTGCATTCGTGGCTTGCCGGTACGGAAGAGGCATCAGCCACCGGCGTATTCGAAATCGTGTTGACTAGCGATGATCCGGACGATCTGACGCTAAGGCAGGCACGGGCTCTGGGTGTTGCTGATACGATCATTCATGACGAGCGGGTTCCGGAACCGATCCTGATCCGCGCACGTGCCGATGCTGCAAGGCTGGTCTCGCCAGCGGACATTCCGGCGAAAGGGAACACTGTAATCCTGAAAGCGGCACCAGGAGTTCAGAACTGAATTGCTGCCGCTTTCCGCCTTGGTCGCCGATACCGGCAAGCCGGTGGATCACGCCACGGCCAGATCAGCCACACCGATTTCCGAAAAATAGCGCGCCATCAGGTCGGTCGTAGCATCGGCCAAAGCAATGTACGACCTGCGCCGGTCATGCGGATCCGACACACGCACCAGCAGGTTGGCATCCACCATCTGCCCTATCCACCTCAAGGCCGTGGTCGCCGGGACACCGGCGGCAATACAGAGCGATGTTACGCTGACCTGCCTCAGTTCAGCTTTTGCCGCCGCGAGATCCAGCAGGATGTCCCACGCTGGATCGGCGAACAGTTCGCCATCGAAATAGCGGGAACGCAATTGCCGAGCCTTGATTATCGATCTGATTGCAGCTGCCGGCGGAAGATGCGGGCGCGATGTCCGGCCTGCGGCGACCACATATTCTTCGTTTTCTCCTCGCCATGCAGTAGCTGGCGATTCAAACCGGAATGCCCCGCCCCCGGCACCCTGGCCGGGTGAAAGACGCTCGAGCTTCTGGGCGATCTGGCCTACCTGTTCG
>CATMNW010000356.1 GCA_950071875.1 uncultured Erythrobacteraceae bacterium
TCTCGAACTCAGTACTGAACTGCTCGACGATATTGAGCTCGATAGGCTGCCACCAGACAAGCTCATCTTAAAGGCGAACCGCCTCGCGAGGCTCGCTGGCTCGGAAGAAGTTCGGCAATGGCTCAGCTTTGAAATGCGCGGTTATAACGGCACTGACCCAGTTTCTATGAAGTACATGAGTCTTACGGGACGATGGACCGATTACGCTGAGAAAAAAGGATATTGGGGGCCGCTCGGGCAGCATGAAGCAACAATAGAAGCGAAGAAGATTCAAATCGAGGCGACAAAGCTCACCAGTGTAGCCGGTGATGGCGCCTTTGGCGTGACCCGATTGACTGCGCAGAACCATACAAACCTGAGCCAGTCGATACAAAAATTGTCCGGTATTCGCTCTAAGGTGCTCGGGTTATTACACACATTTGTAGCTGGGGTGTTTTACGAACGGCAATTCGCTGACGTCGCGGAAACAACTTTCGAAGGCTACAAAAAAACTATCGATGGACTTATCGCGGACAAAGCCGGAGACCTTTTAACGAAAATGCCCTCCGTCGTAGCTCGGCTTCGCGAGGGCGATCAGGAAGCAGTGAGTCAGGCGCTCACAACGTGCCGAAGAATTATCGAAGGGTTTGCTGATTCTATTTTCCCGCCGAGCGACGCGTATTTCGAGCTAAACGACAACTCGCTGAAGTTGGATGCGAGTAAGCACCTAAATAGGATCAACGTATACGTCGCTCAGCGAACAGAAAGCAGCTCTCGACGCACTCGAATTCGTCAGAACCTTGGAAATCTTTTCGACAGAGTATCTACCGGAGTTCATAAAGATGTAACCGTGGAGGAAGCTTACGCGCTCTTTCTCAATGTTTACTTGTTTCTAGGAGAAGTTCTCAATTTAGGCGATCCGAAAGCTTCTGACATAATTGTAGAGTGAAGATTGCCGATATACTTATACCTACTCTCTGTTTGTTATCCGGCAAGAGCCGCTAGGGATGTATTTAAAGTCTAACAGCTATCGCGGAATGGACCGTCGAAACGCTGCAGGTCAACCTACCCCCTGCTTTCTGATCGAGTGCCTATTCTCCAAAAGCATATGACCGAGCGCGGCAGACCGATCTTGTCGCGGCGGCTATCATAGCAAGCCGCTCGCGCCCTCACCCATGCTCCCCAATAAACTCCTCCACCACCGGAGCGATCTTTCCGCGCCATTTGCTGCCGTTGAAGATGCCGTAATGCCCGGCGCCTTCGGCCATGTAGTAGCGCTTCTTCGACACGTCCAAATTCGGCGTCAGTTCCAGCGCGGCGCGGGTCTGGCCCAGGCCTGAGATATCGTCGCGCTCGCCTTCGATGGCGAGGAGGGCGGTCTTGGTGATGTCGCCCAGATCGATGCGGCGGCCGCGGTGTTCGTAGGTGCCGTTGGGGAGCGAGTGTTCCTGGAACACCTCGACCACGGTCTGGAGATAGAATTCCGCCGTCATGTCGCAGACGCTGCGATATTCGTCGTAGAAATCCTTGGTCGCCTGCGCGCTCGCATCGTCGCCGGCGGTGAGATGCTTGAACATCTCGTAATGGCTTTGCATGTGGTTGCCGAGATTCATCGACATGAAGCTCGCCAGCTGGAGGAAGCCGGGATAGACGCGCCGCCCGCTGCCGCGATACTGCATCGGCACGGTGGCGATGACGTTGTGGCGGAACCACTCGATCGGGCGATCCATGGCGAGATCGTTGACCGTGGTGGGCGAACAGCGCGTGTCGATCGGCCCGCCCATCATGGTGAGCGTCCTGGGCGCACAGGGGTGATCGTCCCGGTTCATGATCGCGACTGCGGCGAACACCGGGACGGAGGGCTGGCAGACGGCCATGGCGTGCGCGTCCGGCCCGATATGTTCGAGGAAGCCGATCACGTAATCGATGTAATCGTCGAGATCGAACTGGCCTTCGGACAGCGGCACCGTCTTCGCATCGGCCCAGTCGGTAACATAGACCTCGCAGGTTTCGACCATGCGTTCGACCGTGCCGCGCAGCAGGGTGGCGTAATGGCCGCTCATCGGCGCGACGACGAGCAGCTTGGGCGCGTCGTCGGCCAATCCGTCGCGGCGGAAGCGCTTGAGATCGCCGAAGGGGCGGTTGACCACGGTCGCTTCCTCGACCGGGCGGGCCTTCCCATCGACCTTGACCGCGTCGATATTCCAGGCGGGTTTGCCATAGGTGGCGGTGGCGTGGGCGAACACTTCGAGCGCGCTCGCCGCCATCGGGCCCATGCCGAAATAGCCGAGCGGAAGCGCCGGATTGCTCAGCATTTCCGAGCCGATCGCGGCCAGGGCGCTGGCGCTCGATAGCCAGCTGCGTTGCAGTTCGTAGGCCTGGTAAAGCATTGCGGTTCCCCTGCGGACGCCTGTTCGTGTTCTTTGTGGCGTGCTTCGATTGTCGGGACAAGGTGGCAATGGAATGCCTTGTGTGCAACGCACAATGCACGAAAAGGCGGCAAACCGCGTCTCTGGCGAGTGGATTTTCTTGGCCTGCGGGCTTACGTGCGGGGCATGGACGCCACTCCGCGCAAAATCTCCCGCAAGCGCCGCTTCGGCCGTGGTTCGCGTGCCGAGGGGGCGGGGCCCGATACGGGGGCGGACATCGGCACAGTTGAGGCGCGCTCGCTGAAGCCGCTGCGCATGGTCTATGCCGCGGTTGCGAGCTATCCCGGCTATCTCGCGCTCGCGGGTCGTGAAGGACTGTTCTTCGGCCTGGATCGCCTTGGCGCGGACGGCCTCGGATGCTGCCATCGCCGCGGAACGCTCCTGCGTCTTCTTGGCGATGTCGATGGCCTTCTGGATTTCCGCGATCTCGATAGTCTTGTCGTTCTCGACGCCCATCTGGCGGATTTCCCGCTCCTTGATGAGGCGCGCCTCATCGATGCCGCGTGCCGTCTGGATGCGAGCCCGCTCGACTTCCTCGCTGGAGGC
>CATMNW010000357.1 GCA_950071875.1 uncultured Erythrobacteraceae bacterium
CACACACAAGGGGAGTTCCATGGTCGATAAATCCGAAAAGTTTAACTGGTTGGTCCGCGTGGGCTTTTTCAGCAGAGCCATCCTGTATTCGGTTCTCGGTCTGATTGCCTTGACGAGCGCAGGCCGCATTGCGCAGGGTACGAACGGCATTTTCCGAGCAATTCAGGATTTCCCACTAGGCACGGCAATCCTGTGGCTGATGGTCGTAGGCCTGCTGGCCTATGCGCTTTTTCGGTTTGCGTCCCTCTTCTTCGATATCGAGAACAACGGTTCCGATGCAAAGGGTTGGGGAAAGCGTCTCGGTCATGGCGGTAGCGGCATCGCCCACCTAGCCCTCGCCTATTCCGCATACAAGTTCGCAACCAGCGAAGGCGGATCTTCGGGCGGTGGTTCGGGAGGGGGTGCGCAGGAAGCGGCATCCGGCGTCCTGTCGTTCGAATTCGGCGGCGTCGTACTCGGCTTGCTGGGCGTAGCCCTGTTTGTTGCCGCCTTTCATCAGGCGAAGAAGGGTCTTACCGGTGAATTCATGCACCGGATCAGCGGCCAGGCGCCGAGTGCAACACGCTGGCTGGGCGGCGCAGGTTTCCTAGCCCGCCCTGTTGTCTACACGGTAATCGGTTGGTCCCTCTTCAAAGCCGGTTTCATGTCGGGCGGTTCCGGCCAGATCAAGACGCTGGGTGATGCGGTTTCGAGCCTCGCTGGCGAAGGAATTATCTTCAGCCTCACGGCGATCGGCCTTTTGATGTTCGGCCTCTTCAGCCTGGTCCTTGCGCGTTACAAGATCATCCCGGATCTCGATGCCGACGGCCGAATTCCGAAGTTCCGCGCCTGATGGGCGCGGGAACATCGTCGGGACACTAAACGATGCCCGACAAGGCCGAGAGTTTCAGCTGGCTTGTACGGCTAGGTTTCGCAGCGCGTGGGCTGACCTACGCGCTGCTGGGCTATCTGGCCCTGAGCACACGCAGTAAGGCAAAGGACGGTAGTGAAGCAGCGTATGATTACCTTCAGGAAGTTCCATTCGGGGGGCTTATCCTGTGGGTCATAACCGTCGGGCTTGTCGCTTACGTGGCTTTTCGCATCCTGTGCGCCGTAAGCGATATCCAGAACCGCGGCACCAGTCGTTCTGCGATACTCAAGCGTTTGGGCGATCTCGCCAGCGCAGCCGCGCATGTGTTCCTGGCTTACGGTGCCTATCAGTTCGCCAGCGGTTACAAACGCACGTCCGATGCCGAAAGCGGCGGACAGGAAATGGCCGGAACGATCCTCCAGAACGAGATCGGATGGGTGCTGATCGGCGCGATCGGTGTGGGTTTCCTTGTCGGGGCGTACATGCAGGGCAAGAATGCGTGGACTGCACATTTCATGCACCGCATAAGTTCCAGCGCGCCCAAGGTCGTCTGCCCGGTCGGACGGATCGGTCACGGGGCCCGGGCGGTCGTCTTTTTCGTGATTGGATGGTCCATGGTCGAAGGCGCATGGATCGTCCAGGAGGACCGGATCCTCGGCCTCGGCGGTGCCATTGGATCGCTGAGAGCCAGTGAAATGCTTTATACCGCTACCGCTATCGGCCTGGCCATGTTCGGCGTTTTCAGCATTTTCACGGCGCGCTACCGGATTATTCCGGAAGTCCACAAGGAACAGCTGAAGCCAGGAAACGAATGATGAAGACAGCACGGCTCTACCGCATGGTCATGGACAAACATAATTGTCCGTACGGCATCAAGTCCAAGTGGCTGCTGGAACGCGAAGGTTTCAAGGTCGAGGATCATCATCTGACCACGCGCGAGGAAACCGACGCGTTCAAGGAGAAGCATGGCGTTTCGACGACACCCCAGACCTTCATCGACGATCGCCGGTTGGGCGGATATACCGATCTGAGAAAGCATTTCGGCTATGACCGGGAAAACAATAGCGATACCAGCTATCGGCCGGTCATCGCCGTTTTCGCGGTGAGCGCTGCGCTCGCGATTGCTCTCAGCATATTTATGTTCGGCGATGCCTTCACCATCCGTACGGCGGAATGGTTCGTAGCATTCTCCATGGCGATGCTCGCCATGCTCAAGCTGCAGGATGTGGAGCAATTTTCAACGATGTTCGTTGGCTACGATCTGCTTGGCCGCCGGTTCGTGCCCTATGCTTATGCGTATCCCTATCTGGAAGCGACTGCGGCAATATTGATGGCCGGGCGATTGTTACCATGGCTGTCCATCCCGATTGCGCTAACGATCGGCACGGTCGGGGCAATCAGCGTGTTCTATGCGGTCTATATCCAGAAGCGGAGTATCAAGTGCGCCTGCGTGGGCGGTTCGGCCAATGTTCCGCTGGGCTTCGTTTCGCTGACCGAAAACCTGGCCATGATCGGCATGGGCATTTGGATGTTGCTTCGCATGGCGATGTGATCCATTGCAATTCGCAATGCAGTTTTATGAAGACATCGCCGTCGGCGCCAAGCAGTCTTTCGGTCGCTACGAAGTCGACCGCGAAGAAGTGATCGAATTCGCCTCGAAGTACGATCCACAGCCCTTTCATCTCGATGATGAAGCCGCCGCGCAAACCCACTTCGGTCGGATCTCGGCAAGTGGCTGGCATACCTGTGCCATGACCATGGCGATGCTGGTCGAAAATTTGAAGGCGAATAAGCAGGCCGGTCTCGGGTCACCGGGCGTGGATCAGCTTCGGTGGAAGAAGCCCGTTTATCCGGGCGATACCCTGCGCTGTGAAAGCGAGGTTATCGAAAAGCGCCGCAGCGCGTCGCGCCCCGAGATGGGCGTATACCGCAGCAGGGTCCGGGTTCTCAATCAGGACGATCTGCCCGTGATGACCTTCATTTCCAACGGGCTGATCCGTACGCGCGACCCAGAGGGAACCGACTAGCTCACACCCCGCACTGTGCGATGCCGGACTGGTTGTAGACGATGGTCGCACACACATTGCGGATCGCTCGCGAGG
>CATMNW010000358.1 GCA_950071875.1 uncultured Erythrobacteraceae bacterium
CTGAGCGAATAGGTCGAACAGCAGCGGGTCGATTTCGATCCCGTCAAGTGAAGACATTCGCAGGCGCTGCAGGTTCGGGAATGTTTCGAGCACTGCCGAAACCAGTTTTCCGAGCGGTGGGGCATCGGGCAGGTCGTGGCCCCACGAGGTCACGTCCACCCCGGTCAGGACGACTTCGGGCGCGCCGTGGTCGATATAGCGTTCCACCTCGCGCAGCACCTCGCTGATCGTCAGTGATCGGCTGGGGCCGCGTCCTTGCGGGATGACGCAGAATGTACAGGCATGATCGCAGCCGTTCTGCACCGCTATGAAGGCACGGGTGCGGTCCTGCGGCGCGGGCAGGGCAGGGGCCACGTTCCATGCGCGCGCATCGAGCTTTTGCGTGTTGGCGACGAGGCCGTCGACCTCGGGCATTGCGGCAAGCTGGTCACGCTCGATATCGGCGGCGCATCCGGTGACGAGCAGTCGGGCCGTAGGATTGGCGCGGCGCGCGCGGCGGATCGCCTGCCGCGTCTGGCGTACCGCCTCGCTGGTCACGGCGCAGGAGTTCACGACTACGAGGTCATTCTCCTCTGCCAGCATGGCGCGGATCTGCTCGCTCTCCGATATGTTAAGCCGGCAACCGAGAGAGATGACCTGCGCCTCGCTCATGCAAAGTCGTCCCATTCGAAACTTCCGGAAAAGCTTTCGGCGGCGGGTCCGGTCATTCGGATACGGTCGTCCTTGTCCCATGCGATAATCAGATCGCCACCGGGCAAAGTTACGGTCACTTCGCGATCCACCAGCCCGCGACGCATCGCGTGAACTGCCGTGGCGCAGGCACCGGTACCGCAGGCGCGAGTCTGGCCGACGCCGCGCTCCCACACACGCAGCCTGATGCGATTGCGGTCCATGATGGTCGCGACGTTGACGTTAACCCGTTCGGGGAAGAGGGGGTCATGCTCGATCTCGGGCCCGATGGTTTCGAGCGCCACGGCATCGCAATCTTCGACGAAGAAAATGACATGCGGATTTCCCACATTGACCGCGCCGGGCTGTTCGAGGCCATCCCAGCTTACCGGCATCGAACCGGTGTCCATGCCATAGGCAAGCGGGATGGCGTCCCAGTCGAAGCGCGGGACGCCCATGTCTACATTGGCGCCACGTTGCGCAGGTTCGACGCGGATCGTGCCGCCGCTGGTTTCAACTTCGGCAGCCGAACCATGCAACAGCGCCACTGCACGGCTGGCATTTCCGCAAGCCTCGACCTCGCCGCCATCATGGTTGAAAATCCGCATGCGGAAATCGGCCGTTTCGCTCGGCTCCAGCAGGATCAGCTGATCGCAGCCGATCCCCGTGCGACGATCTGCCAGTGCGCGGGCCATGTCTTCGCTTATGCCCGGCAGGGGACGCGTACGGGCATCCAGCACGACAAAGTCGTTACCCAGACCATGCATTTTGGTGAAATCGACGCGCATTACGCGGCGCATCTATGCATCGAACGCCGCAGCGTCCAGTGTAACGCTTCAGCTGGCGCGCTTGTCGTTCGGCTTCGGCTGCTGGGCGGTGAAATCGACTTCCGTAACGTTGTCGAGCTTTTCCTTCGCGAGGAGGTCCTGCTTGCCCAGCCTTTCGAGGACCTTGGCAGCCGGTTCGGGACGACCATAATGGTACCCCTGTCCCTTCATTTTCCCCATGCGCTTCAGGGCTTCGAGCACGGCCTCGTTCTCGATCCCTTCGGCAGTAATGGGAAGCTTGAGGCCGTCGCTCATGGCGATAATGGCATCGACCAGCTTGGTGCCGTGTTCTTCTTCCCGGAGTTCGGAAATGAATGCCCGATCGATTTTCAGGCGGTCGAAAGGCAGGCTGCGCAATTGGGACAGGCTGGAATAGCCGGTCCCGAAATCATCGAGACTGACATGCACGCCCTGGTTACGGAGCGAGGTAATCATCGAGCGGACCATGCCGACATTCTCGTGCAGGCATGTTTCCGTAATCTCGATATCCAGCCGGTTGGCAGGGAAATTATGCTGAACCAGCAGCTTGAGCAATTTCTGCGCAAACCAGGGATCGCGCATCTGGACCGGTGAAATGTTGACCGAAAGGGTCAGCTCCGAATCCCATTTTTTCGCATCTTCGAAGGCCTGTGCCATCAAGCGTTCGCTCATCTCGCTGATGACGCCGATTTCTTCGGCGATCGGGATGAAGATATCGGGGCCGACAAGGCCCATCTCGGGCGATTCCCATCGAGCCAGCATTTCGAAACCGACCAGCTTGCCGGTCTCGAGATCGACCTGCTGTTCGTAATACGGGCGGAATTCGCCTCTGGAAATCCCTTTGCGGATACCTGTTTCAAGGTCATTGCGGAACCGCAGTTCGTTTTCCATCGGTGCTTCGAACCAGTAGAAGCGGTTCTTCCCCTGCTTCTTGGCGTGATACATTGCGATGTCGGCCTTGTGCATCAGCTTCTGGGCCGAGGTGGTTCCGCTACGCATTTCGTCCAGATGAAGGCTGGTCGAAATTCCGATGGAAATCGTCACATCGAGAGCATTGCCCTCGTCTTCCACGGGACGGGCCACGTGTTCGATCATGCGGGTTGCAAGCTGATCGATCCGGTCTGGGACCTGTGGGTGGTAGGGCACCACGCAGATGAACTCGTCACCGCCCAGGCGCGCCAGTATGCCGCCATCAGGCAGAAGGCGCTGGATACGCGCTGCTGCACTGCGCAACACCAGGTCGCCTGCCTGGTGGCCGTGAAGGTCGTTGATCTGCTTGAAGTGGTCGAGGTCGAGGATTAGCAGTGACAGCGGGAAATCCGTCTCCCGGTCCCACTGCACTTTGTGCTCGAAGAAGCTGAGCAGGAAGCGCCGGTTGTTGAGGCCGGTGAGCTCGTCCTCAAAAATCAGTCGGGCCGGATCCTTCCTGTAGCCGCGGCCGTTCTCGCACTTTC
>CATMNW010000359.1 GCA_950071875.1 uncultured Erythrobacteraceae bacterium
CCCGTCATGCGGGATCTGCGCTACCGGGGTGGGGCCGACACAATCGATGTTGTGATCCAGCCGCTTTAGCGCGAAACAATGCAGATCGACGAAATCCCCCGGGACGTGGAAGCTGACACCGTATCTGCGGTCTTCGCATTCCAGGGTCCGCAGCATGAACCCTTCGACGAGCATGGTGGAATATTCGCATTCGTCGCCGCGCGAAATCAGCCGGTGTCCATCCTCGAACGTCTGGATGTTTCCTGCCAGGTTTTCGAGCTCGGCTTTCTCCGCCTCGCTCATATCGTGACGCAGCCGCCCTGCAAGAAAGTGCCGCGTCTTCGGGTATTGCTCCCGTTCGCTCTCGCTTGCCATTGAAACCTCCTGCCGAATGAACCGAACGCCCCATCGCCGGTTCCGGTCGATGCTCCTACCAATGTTAGCTTTGTCGCGGGATTGCAAATTCGGCCATTTAAAGCGGCATGTCTGTCCAGTCCGGAACCTTCCAGTGAAAATCGCCGTCATCGCCCACATTCGCCACGCCATTGCGGAGCCGTTCAGCGGCGGAATGGAAGCGCATTGCGACATGCTGTGCCGAGGTCTGCGCGCGGCCGGGCACGATGTCGACCTGTTCGCGGCCGTCGGATCGAGCGATCCGGGCCTGATTCCGATCTGCGACGCTCCCTATGACGAGGTGCTGCCGTGGCGCGTCTATCGCGGGTCGCGCGAACTGGCCGCTTACCAGCGAAGCGCGTTCGAACAGGTTCTGATGCGCATCGGGGCCGGCGAATACGATGTCGTGCACAACAACTCGCTGTTCCCCGATATCATCGAATGGTGCGCACAGGCCGGCATTCCTTGCGTCACTTCGCAACACGTGCCGCCGTTCGGGTCCATGTTCGATGCGGTCTTGGCTGGCCGCGATTTTCCCAACATCGGCGCCACCGTGACGTCGCGCGACCAGCTTTCGCTGTGGTCGGCCAAGGGCTGCGGCGGGTTGGCGGTCGTTCCCAACGGCGTGGATACCGATGCGTGGGTCCCTGCCACGACAGTGGGCGATTATTTCACCTGGGTTGGCCGGATCGTGCCGAACAAGGGGCTGGCTCACGCGGTACGGGCCGCCAGAATTGCGGACATCCGTCTCAAGATTTTCGGTCCGGTGGAAGACGCCGACTATTTCGCGCAGGAGGTCGAGCCTTACATTTCCGGCAAGATCGAATTTCACGGCCACCGTTCCGCCGCCGTCTTGCGCAAGGAAGTTGCCGGAGCGCGCGGCGCGCTGGTCACACCGCTGTGGGATGAACCTTTCGGCCTGGTCGCTGCAGAGGCGCTATCCTGCAGCACCCCCGTCGTCGGCTTCGATCGCGGGGCGCTGGCAGAAGTGGTTGGCGATTGCGGGTATCTGGTGAAAGCGGGCGATACCGATGCCCTGGCCGGCGCCATTGCCGATATCGGCCAGATCGATCGCGCATCATGCCGGCGCCATGCCGAAAGCCGCTATTCGATACAGGCGATGATCCAGGGTTACGAACGGTGCTATGCCAAGGCGATTGCCGGGGCCCGGCTCGCTGCCTTGCCGCGCCTTGCCTGGTCTTCCAGTTCGTCGAGGACCGATGCGCTGCTAGCATAGGGCTGGTGTTCCTGCTGGCGGGTCAATGCCAGATCGGCTTCCCCGGGTTCCCTCAGCTTGATGAAGCCGCCTTTGCCGTCGGGTTCGATCAACCCCATCAGGCGAAACGCACGAAGCCAGTGCTGCATCGTCGGCTCACCCCATTTGTCGGCGAAGACCTGCGCATTGCGCATCACGCTGTCCAAGTGATGGACCGGGGGCATGTGATGCTTGTGATACTGGTGATACGCCTTGGCACCACGCGCCCACCACAGCGGCACGTCCTTCGATACCAGCGTGCGGCCGAAATCGGTGTCTTCACCGCCATAGCCTGTATACCTCGGATCGAACCCGCCGATCTCGCGAAACGTCCGTGCGGGCAGCGCGAAGTTCAACGACCAGAAGCAGCGGTAATCGCCGCACTGGCCGACCATGCCTTTCGGCGGGCCTGCCCGTTCGGAATGCTTTACCGCCAGTTCCTCGAACCTGTCGTAATCGATGCCGTTGTCGGTCGCGCCCTTGGGCAGGTACCCCACTTCGCCCATCAGCACGCCGTCGTTGAACGCGGAAGCGGTGCAGTAATCTTCGACCAGCCTGGGCCCCGGTATGCAATCGACATCCAGGAACACCAGCAGATCGCCGACAGCCTTCGATGCTGCGGTATTGCGTGCTTCGGCAAGGCAGATGCCCGAACTGCCAAGGACAACCTGCCGGACGGGAAAACTCGCCGCGGGAAGATCGTAACGGCTTTCCTGCATGACGGCCACGACCAGTTCGCCGGGCGGCCTGGTGGAATGGTTCAGGCCCCGCACCAGATTGGCCAGATGCGTTTCACGGCCGTGCGCCAGCGTGCAAACGGATATGGTCATGCCACGATCTCCAGCGATGGCTTGCGGCCGCTACCGGCCCAGAGTTTGCAGCACAGATCGTCCAGCCAGGCAGCCGCGCCCTCGGCCGAATGGGGATCGACCACGGCGCGCTGCCGTTCGACATCGATCATCCGCGCCGCGGCCCACAATTTCTCCCAGCCCTGCGCGTGGGAAGGCCAATGACGCGACACTGCGGCGAACCCTTCACGGTCGAGGACTTCGGCCTTGCAGAACTGTTCGTCGAAATACCGCCATTCGGGAATCACGACCCACGGCTTGCCAGCGGCCAGCACCATATGAACGGTGGTATTCCCGCAGGACGAAACCACTCGGTCGGCCGCCGCGATCCATTCGTGCGGATTATCCACCCAGCCCCTGTGTTCAA
>CATMNW010000360.1 GCA_950071875.1 uncultured Erythrobacteraceae bacterium
GAGCCGCGTCTCGTTGTGTGCGACGAGCCGACCGCAGCGCTGGATGCGTCTTCCGGACGCCGGGTTATGGATCTCCTGCGCGAAGTCGCGGTGGCGGAAGATCGCGCATGCATCATCGTGACACACGACAACCGGATTTTCGATCTCGCCGACCGCATTCTTGTGCTGGAGGACGGCCGGATCACCCATGATGGCAAGGACATGCCGGAAGGACACTGACATGGCATTCGACCTCAAGAACCTCAGCTTTTCACGTCAGATCCTTCCGCTGATCGCACTGGTGGGCCTTGTCGCGGCGGCGGCATTCATCCTTGCCGGCTTGCCGGACCGCGAGCTTTCCGAACCCGGGCGCGAGCCCCCGCGCGCACCCGAAGTGCTGGCAGATCAGGCGAGGGTGGCCGGTGCCGGAGTCGTCGAACCTTCGAGCGAAACGATCCAGATAGGCTCTGCCCTTTCCGGCCTGATTACAGGACTGTTCGTACAGCCCGGCGACCGCGTCGCGGAAGGCGCAGTTCTGTTCACCGTGGACGACCGTGCTGTACAAGCCCAGCTGCGCGAAGCGAATGCAGCCATAGCCGAAGGCCGGGCTGCCATAGCAGAGGCACAAGCTGCCCAGGCGACTGCAGCACAGCAACTGGCGTTGTACAGAAGTGTTGACGATCCGGCGGCAGTCAGCCGCAGCGAAGTCATTCGCGCAGAGGGAGAGGCGTCGGCGGCGCGCGAGCGCTTGCGACTGGCCCAGGCGCGGCTTCAGGCTGCACAGGCGCGGGCTGGTTCCGCAAGAACCGAAATCGGCCGCCTGACCGTTCGAGCGCCCATCGCAGGCGAGATCCTGGCGGTTAATATCCGCAAGGGTGAATATGTGAGTACAATGGGCGGAGGCGGTCAGCCGTTCATCGAGATGGGGCAGACGCAGCCGCTCCACGTACGGATCGATATCGACGAAGAACAGGTGCCTCGCGTTGAACTCGGTGCCGAGGCAACGGTCAGCCCACGGGGTGCATCAGACCGCCAAGTGAAAGCGCGGTTCGTTCGTGCCGAGCCGCTGGTCGTTCCAAAGCGTTCATTGACCAACAGCGCTGCCGAGCGTGTCGATGTGCGCGTATTGCAGCTGATCTATGAGCTTCCCGAGACTAATGGATTGTTCAGGGTCGGTCAGCAGGTCGACGCATACATTGCGGGGAAGGGCGCGGCAGAATGAATGCTCGCGCCATATTGATTGCCGGTAGCGTAATGATGACCGGCGCATGCGCTTCAGCGCCTGCGCCCGACATCGCTACACCTGTTCCGGTGCTGCCGGCCAGCTATGTGTTTGCACCCGAAGCGGATACCAATGCAGCACTGGTATCGCTGTTGCCGTTTGAAGATGCGGCGTTCGACAGGCTCGCAGCGCAGGCACTGGCGTCTTCGCCTTCGCTGGCAGAAGCGGCGGCGCGGGTGGAACAGGCTCGTGCAGGCGCGGCCCGGGCGGGGGCCGAGCGGCTTCCGACAATCGGGGCCGACGGTTCGGTCACCGGCACACGTACCAACCCGGGGGCGTTCGGTGCGAACCTTCCCCCCGGTGTTGCCTTCGATAGCGAGCGGGTCGCTTATGCTGCCAATGTCACGGCGCGCTGGGACCTCGACCTGTTCGGGCGGCTGAAAGCCCAGGAGCGTGCTGCGATCGCCCGGATCGATGCCGCAGACGCCAGTGCCCGCGCAGTCAAGATCGCCCTGCTGGCGGAGATCGCAGCAAGCGTAATCGATTGGCGTACATTGCAGGCCCGCGAGGCAGCACTGCGAGACGATCTGGCGTCGGCGGAGGCACTGGCCCGGCTTGCCGGGGTACGCGAACGTGCTGGTATCGCGCCTGGCTTCGATCGCGTGAGAGCGGAAGGTTCTGCTTCAAGCTCGCTTAGCCGGCTCGCCGCCTTGGAGAGCGAACGCGCGCGGATCATTGGCCGCCTTGTAACGCTGGCTGCGCAAGGCGGTGCCTCGGTGCGTAGCGCGTTGGCGCAGGGACAGGCCGGGCAGGAATTGCCGGTCGCACCGCGAACCCTTCCTTCTGCGCTCTTGCTCAACCGGCCCGATGTGCTTGCGGCAGCAGCCACGCTAGCTGCCGAGGATGCAGAGCTTGCTGCAACCGCTCGCAAACGGTTCCCGGTCATCAGCCTGTCCGGTGCCATCGGACTGCTGGCATTCGGGATCGGCGATCTTTTCAACGACGAATCCCTCGTGGGTTCGCTCGCTGCGGGTATTGCCGGGCCGCTACTCGATTTCGGCCGCATCCAGGCCGAGATCGATGGA
Organism: uncultured Erythrobacteraceae bacterium; assembly: GCA_950071875.1. Lineage (GTDB taxonomy): Bacteria > Pseudomonadota > Alphaproteobacteria > Sphingomonadales > Sphingomonadaceae > Qipengyuania. The sequence continues at coordinate 2,287 of CATMNW010000360.1, forward strand.
GTAGCTGCGGAAAAGAAGGCAGCATTCGAAGCCTATCGCGGCACGGCCTATACCGCCTTGGGCGAAGCTGAAACGGCATACGGTCTGGTCGCTTCTGCCGACAATGAGGCGCAAACCGCGTTCGCAGAGGCAGAAAGTCTGCGAAGAGCGGCCCGCCTTGCCAACACGCGTTACAAGTCCGGCCTGGCGGATTTCCTCACCGTACTGGAAGCGCGCCGCGCAGCCGATTCCAGCGGGGAAAGGGCCGCACTTGCGCTGGGTCGTGCGAAACGGGCCAGGGTCCTGCTTTGGCAAGCTCTCGGCGGCAGCGGTATATCATAGACCGATATGAAATTTGACGACCCGCGCATAGGGAAGCCCTCGCGGACTTGCAGACAGACAAGAATGAAGGGCTCGAAACCTGCGTTCCGAGCCCTTCGTTTTTCTCACTTTGAAACAGGTGTTCAGAAGCGGGTGCGGATACCCAGACGGTAATTGCGGCCCAGCGCGTTACCGATGAACGGGTTATAGCCGAGGGGCAGTTGTGCTTCAGCCGGCTCGGCGTCGGTGAAG
>CATMNW010000361.1 GCA_950071875.1 uncultured Erythrobacteraceae bacterium
CTATGCGCACATGTCGCGCTTCGATGCGAAGGTCGGCCAGCATGTCGCAGCGGGCGACACCATCGGCGCCATCGGCAATACGGGCCGTTCCACCGGACCGCACCTTCACTTCGAAGTGCGCATCAACAATCGCGCAGTCAATCCGCGCACCTTCCTGGAGACAGCCCCCAATGTTCTCGAAGAAATCCGACGAGCTCCCCAGCTCGCCAACGCCAAGTAATCAGGGGCGTAGCAGCATGGCCAGCAAGGGTAATTCGACTTTCTCCGTCCTCGGCAGCGATCTCGCAATAACAGGCGACATCAAGGCCTCGGCCGATCTCCACATCGATGGCAGCGTCGAAGGCGACATCGAATGTTCCAGTCTGGTGCAAGGCGAAACCAGCAGGGTGAAGGGCGCTATCAAGGCGGAAACGGCACGCCTGGCCGGTGCCGTCGAGGGTTCAATCACCGCTCGCGAACTGGTGATCCTCAAAACTGCCAAGATAACCGGCGATGTCTTCTATGACGCCCTCACGATCGAACAGGGCGCGCAGGTAGAAGGCCGATTCGCCCATCGCGATGCCAAGGCGAAGGCATCGCCCGATGGCGCCGCCAAACCTGAACTGACAGTCGCCGGCTGAATAGAAATTTCAATTGGAAACGCAGAGGGCCGCCAGCGCGATGACGCCGGCGGCCTTTTCCTTGTCTTTCAAAGAACTTCGGCGCGGAGCGCCTTGCGGTCGAGCTTTCCGATCATCGTCTTCGGCAGGTCTCCACGAATGACGACCTCGTCTGCGCGTTCGTGTTTGCCGACGCGCGCGTTGAGCCATTCCTTGAGCTGCGCACCTGTTGCCGCACCCTCTTCATTCAGCGTGACATAGGCCACCGGCACTTCGCCGCGATAATCGTCCGGTCGCCCGATCACGAGCGCTTCCTTCACCGCTTCATTCTCGAGCAGGACGTCCTCGACCTGGCTCGGGAAAACCTTGAAGCCACCTACCGCGATCATGTCCTTGATCCGGTCGACGATTTCCAGAAAACCATCTTCATCCATCGTCGCAACATCCCCGGTGCGCAGCCAGCGCTTGCCGTGATGATCGACAAAGGTGTCATTGCCGAGATCGGGCTTGTTCCAGTAACCGCGCATGATCTGCGGACCGTGAATAGCCAGTTCGCCCGGCTCTCCTTTCGGGGCGAGTTTCTCGGGATCCTCTTTGTCGAGGAAGATGACTTCGGTGCCCATTACCAGTTGGCCGATAGTGCCTTTCTTCCGCACGCCCTCGTATGGGTTGGCCGAAACCACGCCCGAACTTTCGGTAAGGCCATAGCCTTCGACGACGCGGACGCCGGTTTCACGCTCGAACCGATCATGTACCGGAGCAGGCATCGGCGCGCCCCCCGAAATACAGACCTTGATCGACGAAATGTCGGTCTTTGCAAGGTCGGGATGATCCAGAAGCGCCTGGAACATCGTCGGGACCCCCGGAAAGCCGGTCGCCTTGTATTTCGCGATCATAGCAAGGACCTGTCCGGCTTCGAAGCGCGGTACCATTGCTATCGAAGCACCGGTAACCATTGCGTGATTGAGCAATGCAGTGTTCGCAAAAACATGGAAGAATGGAAGCGCTCCCATGAACACCTCGCCCGATGGATCTCCGAACGGATTGAGGCCCGCGACTTGTTGCGCATTCATCGAGAGCTGCTTGTGGCCGAGCATTGCCCCCTTGGGGCGTCCGGTCGTGCCACCGGTGTACTGGAGCAGAGCGATGTCTTCGTCGATAGCGATGGCAGGGAGCTGCGGCGGCTTGCCATCGAGCCAGTTGGCCCAGGCCAGATCGCCTTGGACGTCGGACCATCGCCGAATTGCCGCGCCATTGCCACCATCCGCCACCTTGGCAATCTGGCTGCGCTTGAAGAGCCGGTAGGCTAGCCCCTTCATCGAGGGGAGCATTTCAGCCAGCGAACCGACGACCAGTTTCTCGAGGCTGGAGCTCTGCAGCACTTCGTGAGCGGTCTTGTATAAATCCGGGACATCGACGGTAACGAGAAGCCGTGTGCCCGAATCCTCTACCTGCCAGCTCAATTCCTCTGCGGTATATAGCGGCGAATAATTGACCACGATGCCGCCAGCCATCATCGCGCCGTAGTAGGCAGATGCGTAGATCGGGACATTCGGCAAAAACAGGCCGACGCGATCGCCCTTGGCGATACCCATTTCGATCAGCCCTGCAGCAAAACGCTGCGCATTGGCAAATATATCGCTGTAGGTATATGTCCGGCCAAGAAAATGAAGGAACGGCGCTTCCGGATTGCGCGCCGTAGTCGCTGCAAGCATATCCGGCAGGCAGGCAGGTTCGAACTTCGCATCCCACCGGGTGGGATGGTGATAGGCGTAGCTATTTACATCCATGTCAGTAGAATGAAGCAATAGCGCTTAAACGCAAGTAAAAAGGCGGGGAAAGCCAACGCTTCCCCCGCCCTGCGATTTCGCTGCTGCCAGCGGCTTTCAGGCTTCGTCGGTCGGAGCTGCAGCCGGTGCCTCACCCGCTTCTTCCGATGCTCGCTTGGCTTCGAGCCATGCGGCTGCTTCGGCTTCCTGCGCTGCTTCGGCGGCAGCCTTTTCGTTTGCATCACGTTCGGCACGCAATTCCTCGATCAGCTTCTCGCGATCGCTGGTTCCGCTCGACGCAGCAACAGGTGCTTCTTCGCTGTCTTCACTGACAGGAATGTTCTTGGCAGCCTTGGCAACAACGGCGTCGAGTTCGCGCTGCGAACACAGGCCCAGCGTCACCGGGTCCTTCGGCTGGATGTTCTGGATGTTCCAGTGGCTGCGATCGCGGATCGCACCGATGGTG
>CATMNW010000362.1 GCA_950071875.1 uncultured Erythrobacteraceae bacterium
GCCTGTCGGGGGTCGCCGCAGATTACCATCCGGCTGTTCTGGCCGAAGCGGGTGAGGAACATCTTCATCTGTTCGCGCGTGGTGTTCTGCGCTTCGTCGAGGATGACGAAAGCATCGGCCAGCGTACGTCCACGCATGAAGGCGATGGGCGCGATTTCGATCTCTCCACTCGCCAGCCGCCGCTCGACCTGTTCGGGGGGCATGCAGTCGTACAGCGCGTCGTAGAGCGGGCGCAGGTAGGGGTCGACCTTCTCCTTCATGTCACCGGGCAGGAAGCCGAGTTTTTCCCCCGCCTCCACTGCCGGCCGGCTGAGGATCAGCCGCTGGACGCTGCCGGTGATAAGCTGCGCCACCGCTTGCGCGACGGCGAGGTAGGTCTTGCCCGTTCCTGCCGGGCCAAGTGCGAAGATGATATCGTCACGCACGAGGCTGCGCATGTAGGTGGCCTGCATGGCGCTGCGCGGCACGATGGTCTTGCGGCGCGTGCGGATCATGATGGGAGGTCCACCCTTCCCGTTTCCGGCATCCGCATCGACGATCCCGTCGAAAGTCGGTTCGTCCGACATGGCTATCAGCGCTTCGATCGCGCCCTGATCGAGATCCTGACCCATGGCGAGGCGATCATACATCTTGTTAAGTACGTCGCGTGCACGGGCGACGCTGTCTTCGGGCCCTTCGATATGCAGTTCGCCCCCGCGCGCCGCGATAAACACGCCGAGGCGGTTTTCGACCTGTACGAGATTGGCGTCGAACTGCCCGAAAAGCGCACCGAGCAGGCTCTGGTTGTCGAAGCTGATATCGACCTGTGCGCGGCGGACCTCGCGCTGTGGCGACGGCGGCGGGGTGAAGGTCTGCGCGTCCTTCGATGCAGGTTTCCGAGCCATATGCTCCTTTCGATGGTGAGTCGGAGTTTAGGCTTCAACGCATGGCGCGCAAGTTGGGGCCCATGCCATGACAGTGGAAAGTAATACGCCCGTAATCAGGCAGGGACCGTCTCGCGCAGGATACCGGCCAGTGAATTGGGACCGGCTTCGACCAGTTCTGCCTGCACCAGGTCACCGATGGCAGCCTCGCCTTCGAACCAGACGCTCTGCAGCCAGGGCGACTTGCCGAGCCACTGGCCGGGCAGCTTGCCCTTGCGTTCGACCAGCACTTCGCATGTCTTGCCGACACTCGCATCGTTGAAGGCCTGCTGGTCGCGATTGAGTGCCGCCTGAAGGCGCTGGAGGCGCTCGTCCATGACTTCCTTGCTGACCTGCCCATCCATGGTGGCCGCGGGCGTACCGGGACGCGGGCTGTATTTGAAGCTGAAGGCCTGCGCGTATTTGACCTCGTCCACCAATGCGAGGGTTTCCTCGAACTCGGCATCGGTCTCGCCGGGGAAGCCGACGATAAAGTCGCCCGACAGCGCAAGGTCGGGCCGCGCGGCGCGGAAGCGGTCGAGCAGCTTGAGATAGCTTTCCGCCGTGTGGCTGCGGTTCATGGCCTTGAGGACACGGTCGCTGCCTGCCTGCACAGGAAGGTGGAGGAAGGGCATGAGCTTGTCGATCTCGCCATGTGCGGCAATCAGATCGTCGTCCATGTCGGCCGGATGGCTGGTGGTGTAGCGGATGCGCGCGAGGCCATCGACCTTCGCAAGGTCGCGGATGAGGCCCGCGAGGCCCACGCTGTGGCCCTTGTCGTCCTCGCCGCCCCAAGCGCTGACATTCTGGCCGAGCAGCGTGATTTCCTTCGCGCCCGCGTCGACCAGTTTCTTCGCTTCGGTCACCAGGTCACTGTAGGGGCGCGATATTTCCGCGCCGCGCGTATAGGGCACCACGCAATAGGTGCAGAACTTGTCGCAGCCCTCCTGCACGGTGAGGAAGCTCGCCGGATTGGTTCGGCGGCGTTCGGGCAGCGCGGCAAACTTGGCGATGGCGGGCATGTCGGTGTCGGTCGCCCGCTCGCCCTTCACGGCCTTGTCCAGCATTTCGGGCAGACGGTGGTAGGCCTGCGGGCCGACGACCATGCTTACTGCCGGAGAGCGCTTCATGATCTCCTCGCCCTCGGCCTGCGCGACGCAGCCTGCAACCGCGATCAGCGGTTCCTTGCCAGCGGCGCGGCCAGCCTTGGTCAGGCGGCCGATGTCGGAATAGACCTTCTCCGCCGCTTTTTCACGAATATGGCATGTGTTGAGCACGACCAGATCCGCCTCTTCCCCCTCTGGCGCGGGCACAATACCCTGTTCGCCCAGCATCTCGGCCATGCGCTCGCCATCATAGACGTTCATCTGGCAGCCGAAGCTCTTGACCCTGTAGGTCCTGGGGGAATTGGTCGGTTTCATGAGAGGGTGCGCTTTAGCCATTCGGCTTCCCCTCCGCAACCGATGGCGTCAGGTCACTTTGTAGTCGATCGGTTTGAAACTGCCGCCGTTGGAAGCATAGGCCGAGCACGCAGTGAGACCAATTACGCAGTCCATGCGCGCGCGAAGAACGATCCGGTCGCCCGGAACGCTGGTTGGTGTCTCGACCGACAACCGCCCGTTCGTCCCATCGACAGGGACGTTCATGAAAACATTGAACGCGCAGGGAATATCATCGTCCTCGACGCCATAGGGTGCCAGCGCCTCGGCAAGATTGCCGAAGCAGCCGCGATGCACCGGTTTGTCGGGATAAAAATGTTCGAAAGTCGCAGTGCTGCACGGGGTCAGCAGAAAATCGTGTGTTCCGACCGTATCTTCCACAATATCCAGCATCGGGTTCGACCGGTTGGACCACAGGGTATTGCCTGTAGTCAGCTTGATCGTTTCCTCGTAATCGAAGGTCCGGCCATTGGATATGACCTCACGCACGTC
>CATMNW010000363.1 GCA_950071875.1 uncultured Erythrobacteraceae bacterium
CGGACCGTGGTGTGGGTACTGCTGCTGTTTTCGCTGCTGGCATTCAGTTTCTTCAACTGGAAGCCGGTCGAAGTGCAGATCTGGTCCAACCTCGTGTTGGAAACCAAGTTACCGGCACTGGTCATAATCAGCTTCCTGCTTGGACTGGTTCCTATGTGGCTCATTCATCGCACCAGCAAATGGCGGGCTACGCGCAGGATCAACGCTCTTGAAACGGCGACGACAAAACTGTCGACGCCGGCCCCTGCGCCCGCACCCGCTACACCTGCGGCGCCGACTTCTCCGCCCAAGAAAGACTTGCCACCAGAACCGGCCAACCCAGTCGATCCCGAACCTACAAAACCGTTATGAGCAACCCGATCTACCTCGCCCTCGATGTCCCGCACCTGCGCGACGGCCTCGACCTTGCCAAGAAGGTCAAGGGACATGTCGGCGGGATCAAGTTGGGATTGGAGTTTTTTTGCGCACACGGGGCGCATGGCGTACATATGATCGGGCAACTGGGCCTGCCGATCTTCCTCGACCTGAAGCTCTATGATATTCCAAACACCGTGGCCGGCGCCATGCAGGCGATCCACGTACTGGAACCCAGCATCGTCACCGTGCATGCAAGCGGCGGACGCGCCATGCTGGAGGATGCGAAGGCAGCGGCCGGCGAAAATACCAAGGTGGTCGGCGTCACCATGCTCACCAGCATGGACGATCGCGATCTGCAGCAGACCGGCATCCAGGGAAGCGCCCACGATCACGTCATGCGACTGGCCGACCTGTCACACGAAGCCGGTCTGGATGGTATCGTCTGTTCAGGCCAGGAAGTCGGTACGGTTCACGACCAGTGGAAGGACGGATACTTTGTCGTCCCGGGCCTTCGCCCCGCCTTAAGCGCGGTCGGCGACCAGAAACGTGTCGTCACGCCCCGACAGGCTCGCGATGACGGCGCCAGCGTGCTGGTCATCGGGCGCCCGATCAGCCGGGCCGACGATCCCGCGCAGGCTGCCCGCGACATCGAAGCTACCCTTTAAGGGAACCGTCCATGCCCGCCGCCATCAAGATTTGCGGTATATCGACGCCCGAAACGCTCGACGCCGTACTGGCTGCGCGCGCCGAATATGTCGGCTTCAATTTCTTCCCCCCCAGCCCGCGACACGTCGATCCCGCTGCGGCGGCAGGTTTGGCGCAAAGGGCGGGCGACCGTATTGCGAAAGTCGGGGTATTCGTTGACCCCGACGATGTCCTGCTTGCTGAAGCGGTCACAGCTGGCCGCCTGGATGCCATTCAGCTCCACGGCGACGAACCGGCGCGGCGGTGCGCGGAAGTCCGGTCGCGCTTCGGCCTGCCGGTGTGGAAAGTCATCCCGGTGGCGAATGCCGCCGACGTATCGCGCGCAATCTCTTACCACGACGCTGCCGATTTCATTCTTTTCGATGCCAAAACCCCCAAGGACGCCGCATTGCCCGGCGGTATGGGCCTGCGATTCGACTGGTCGCTGCTTTCGGGGCTAAAAGCGGCAACATCCTGGGGTTTGGCAGGGGGACTGACTGCCGGCAATGTGGCAGAAGCGATCGCGGCAACAGGTGCCCCGATGGTAGATACTTCCAGCGGGGTCGAGAGCGGGCCGGGCGAAAAAGATGTCATGAAGATAACCGAATTTTGCGCTGCGGTACGCGCATGATGCTTTTCCGGCACCGGTAGACTATCGCGTAGGGACAGCCTTGATTTCGCAAAGGCGACTATCGCTTGCTGGACAAGGCCGCCGCGCGATGCGAAGCGGCCTGCGTCATGACACAAGATGCACCCAACTCTTTCCGCAACCAGCCCGACGACCGCGGCCATTTCGGCGACTATGGCGGCAGGTATGTAGCAGAAACGCTCATGCCACTCGTCCTCGACCTGGAGCGCGAATATCGCAAGGCGCAGGCGGATCCGGAATTCCAGCGTGAATTCGACGATCTGCTCGAACACTATGTCGGCCGCCCCTCCCCGCTCTATTTCGCCGAGCGGCTGACCGAAGCGATCGGCGGGGCGCAGGTGTGGTTCAAGCGCGACGAACTCAACCACACCGGCGCGCACAAGATCAACAATTGCATCGGGCAGATCCTGCTCGCGATCCGCATGGGCAAGACGCGCATTATCGCGGAAACCGGTGCGGGCCAGCACGGTGTCGCCACCGCCACGGTTTGCGCGCGCTTCGGCCTACCCTGCGTGATTTACATGGGCGCAGAGGACGTACGGCGGCAGTCACCCAATGTCTTCCGCATGAAGCTCTTGGGCGCAGAAATCGTCCCCGTCACTAGCGGGCGCGGCACGCTGAAGGATGCAATGAACGAAGGCCTGCGCGACTGGGTCGCGAACGTTCACGATACCTTCTACATCATCGGCACCGCCGCGGGCCCGCATCCCTACCCCGAGCTTGTCCGCGACTTCCAGAGCGTGATCGGCAAGGAAGCGCGCGTCCAGATGCAGGATCGCATAGGCCGCTTGCCCGACCTGCTGGTGGCGGCCATCGGCGGCGGCTCCAACGCGCTCGGCCTGTTCCACCCCTTCCTCGACGATGCGGAGGTCAGGATGCTCGGTGTCGAGGCGGCGGGCTACGGCCTCGATGGCGACGAACACGCGGCAAGCTTGCTCGGCGGCTTCCCCGGCGTGCTGCACGGCAACAAGACCTATCTGCTGCAGGACGAGGACGGCCAGATTGCCGAGGGTCATTCGATCAGCGCGGGCCTCGACTATCCCGGCATCGGGCCGGAGCATGCGTGGCTGCGTGATATCGGCCGGGTCGAATATACCAGCGCGACCGACAGGGATGCGCTCGCCGCCTTCCAGCTTTTG
>CATMNW010000364.1 GCA_950071875.1 uncultured Erythrobacteraceae bacterium
TTTTTCGATATTATTAGTCGCGGCAATCCAATCCGCTTTCGCGGGGCATCTTATTGCCGTTCACTTCAGCAAACAACGCTCTATTCAGTAAATATATACCAAATTATGGGAACCAAGTGCAACCACTCGGCCTCGATCAAGTTATGTAATCACCGACGTTGGACGATCTGGCGGATTCTTTGGACCGGGCAAGCCGCTTCGAGGCCGATCGGATCGCGTTGTTCGGCTATGCTCATGTGCCTGGCATGTTCCCGCGCCAGCGCCAGATCGATGCCAGCAACCTGCCTGGCAACGAAGCGCGCTTCAACATGGCAGCTATGGGTCACGACCAGCTGGTATCTGCCGGCTATCAGGCAATCGGTTTTGACCATTTCGCCTTGCCCGGCGATCTGCTGGCGGTCACCGCGCGTGAGGGCCGGCTACGCCGCAATTTCCAGGGCTTTACCGACGATCCGAGCGACATATTGATCGGTCTCGGCGCATCGGCCATCAGCAGCTTCCCGCATCTGCTTGCGCAGAACGAAAAGAACAGCGGGCGATACCGGATGATCGCGTCGCAGGATCAGCTCGCAGCCAATCGCGGTATCAGGCGCACCGCCGACGACCGCTATCGAGCGGCAGTTGTCGAGCAACTGCTTTGTCAGCGCCGCGCGCAACTCGGTGCCTGCCTGATGCGGGAAGCGAGCGAGGCATTGCGTCCATTCCTAGACCGCGGGCTTGCTTCGGTCGACCGGCAGTGGCTCGATATCCTGCCCGAAGGCTTGCCCTATGCGCGAACCGTCGCGGCAATCTTCGATCGCTATCGGCAGCCGCAAGGCCGAGTATTCAGCTCGGCGGTTTAGCTATTCGAATAGCATAATCAAACGGCCGCATTCGGTATTGGAGGAATCCAAACATGGCACATGCCGACCATGCTAACGTCGGCTTTCGGGCAATCGCAACGATCGTTGGAATGGCCGATATTGGGGCGCAAAGCGGTCGTGCCTGTCTGCCAATTTCACTCGCCGACAAAGTCGCCCCAGCGCCTCTCACTATTTGGCCTTTGCCGATCCTCGTAAAACTGGCGAAGTGTTTCACCCTCGCGCGAGGCGTCAGGGTGATAGGACCTATCCTGTAACTTCATCTTGTGGCGACCGCCCATGCTGTCGTTGATGATGTCGAACATGCGTTGTTCCCAAAGCCACTCTTCTAGGTACCCTTTTTTCTTTTCCTCGCTGCGAGAGCGGCGATACTTCCGGGCGAAGTAGGTGACATTTTCCTGCGCCTCCAAGCGCCGGTCGCGCGCTTTCTCGTAGTGCGCTTTTTGCTCAGCTGTCTGCGGACCCTCGATCCTCACGCCGCCATTGTTCGGGTCGAGGATGATATCATCGGGATGCGGCAGCGGTTCAGGGATAGGCAGCCCGCGCTCTTCACAATGTTCTATCCGCTCGGTCCACTCTCGCTTGTAGTCGAGCGCAGTCCCGAACAGTTCCATGCGACTGTCGTGCTCGCGCTTCTCGAGGCCAGTGACAAGCTCCGCCATGGTCTTTTGCGCAAGCCGGTTGCCCTTCATTGCCGCTACGCCCATCGCGCGGAACACTGCCTGGATGGCAGGCAATTCCACGAGCTTTTCGCCATCGCGTATCGTAACCGGCCGATAGGCTTCGTGCCGAAGATATTCTTCGGCCGCCCTCATGCCGAACGAGGTGTCCACCTTTGGTTTGTTGGCAGATCCCTTGGGCCGCCCCGCCGGATTGCCGGACTGACCTTTGCGGAACCGGTGTTCAACCGGAGGGCGCTTGTAGCCGACACAATAGGGCTCGGGCAGGCTTGAGGGTTGGTTCTTTTCCGAGCCGCTCATCGCGCGACCTCCAGATCCGCCCCAAGTCGCGCTTCGGCGATGTCCTCGAAATACTCGCCGCCGCCAGATAGCTTGGTCCGCTTGCCAGTAAAAGCTTCCCAACGTCGGATGATCGTATCGCAGTAGAGCGGGTCGTATTCAATCAGTCTTGCCGAGCGACCTGTCTTCTCCGCCGCGATCAGCGTGCTGCCCGATCCGCCGAAACCGTCGAGGACAATCTGTCCACGCTTCGAACAGTCCATGATCGCATCCGCGATCAGTGCGACCGGCTTGACCGTGGGATGCATGGCAAGCTCTTCGGAGCGCGACGCACCGATCGAACTTATCCCAGCGTAGTCCCAGACATTGGTGCGATATCGACCTGTCTCGCCGAGGCCGAAGCTGTTTGTGTGTGTTGCAGTGCCCTGCTTGAACACGAAGACCAGCTCGTGTTTCGACCGGTAGCAGGCGCCCATGCCACCGTCGGTCTTGTTCCATACCACGAGGTTCTTCAACTCGGTAAACGCCTCGCTGCCAGCTGTGAGAAGTTCGCCCATATGGCGCCAGTCCATGCAGACGAAAGCTATCGCACCATGACGCATGACGCGGCTCATGTTGCCGAGCGTCTCTGCGAGGAAGCCGGAAAACTGGCTCTCGCTCATCTCGCCAGATGCGAATGCGAATTCGCGATGCTTGACCGAGCCGAGACCGCACACGTTTCCGTCGATCGCGACATTGTAAGGCGGATCGGTGAACACAAGGTCGGCGCTCTCGCCTTCCATCAGCTTATCCATGGCCCCACTATCGCGAGTATCACCGCATAGCAGGCGGTGATGGCCAAGTTGCCAGATGTCGCCCGCGCGTGTGACCGGATTACCCTCCTGCTCGGGCACGGCGTCCTCCGGTGCATCGGCAGCGCGGGGTCGGCCTCGCGTGCATCGACCAGTGCAAAGTCCACTTCGGCCAGGCTGAACCCGGTGACTTCGATATCGAAGTCGCAATCGACGAG
>CATMNW010000365.1 GCA_950071875.1 uncultured Erythrobacteraceae bacterium
GAGGTTATTGGTCAGCGCGTCTCCGTCGAAATCGCGGATTTCGCTGGTCACCTCGACATCGCCGAACTTGTAGCGTTCGCCTTCCTCGACGACGTAGGTGATGATGAAGTCGCGCTTGTCGGGCGTCAGTTCGGCCACGGCCGACACCACGCGGAAATCGGCATAGCCTTCCGTGAGGTAGAACTGGCGCAGCTTCTGCTGGTCGAACGCAAGGCGATCGGGATCGTAGCTGGTGTTCGAGCTGAGGAAGCTGGTCAGGCGCGCCTGCTTGGTCAGCATTTCGCCGCGCAGTTCCCCGTCGGAAAACGCGTCGTTGCCGATGATGTTGATCTGGCGAACCTTGGACTTGGGCCCTTCGGTGATCTCGAACACGATATCGACGCGGTTCTGCGACAGTTCGACCATCTTCGGCTCGACCGTGGCGGCAAAGCGGCCCTGGCGCTTGTACAGCTCGATGATGCGGGCAACGTCGGCGCGGACCTTCGAACGGGTGAAGATCTGGCGCGGGCTCAGCCTGATTTCGGGCAGGATCTTGTCATTCTTGAGGCGGCGATTGCCTTCCAGAATGATGCGGTTGATGACCGGGTTTTCGATGATTTCGATGACAACGTTGCCGTCATTGTTGACCACGCTGGCGTTGGAAAACAGCTCGGTCGCGTAAAGGTCCTTGAGGACATCGTCACCGGCGGCCTGCGTCCACACATCGCCGGGGCGCAGCGAGATGTAGGACAGGATCGTCTGCGCTTCCAGACGCTGGGCACCGCTGACCGCGATCGTCTGCACGATATCGCGCTGGACAGCCGGCGCAGTTGCCGGAGCAAGCGCATCGGCACCTTCTTCCTGAGCGAAGGCGGAAGCCGGCATTCCGGCAAGCATGGTACCTGCCAGAAGGCCCATAACCAGCCGCGCGGCCGGACGTTGGTGTCGCGTGGCGGCAGTAGCAAAATCAGTCATCGACAAGGAAATTCCCGTCCTCGTTGCAAATACAGCAGACCCGGCTGTCGCAGCCCCGATCCGGCGTTGAGCCGCTGTGTGCGGGGCGGCCAGAATGTCCCCTGCCCCAAGCGTCTTCGCCAATCAAGCGTTGCTGCGGTTTATTGCCGGTATCCCGCTTCCTTTCCCCGGCTAATTCCCGAAGACGGGAAGGCTCACCAGGTCGTTGATCGTGACGAACACCATCAGCATGAGCACGAGGGCCACGCCGGCGCGGTACGCCACTTCGGTTCCACGGGGACCCACCGGCTTCCGGCGGACTGCTTCTGCCGCGTAGAAAGCCAGGTGCCCGCCGTCGAGGGCCGGGATTGGCAGCAGGTTGATGAATGCCAAGTTAAGCGAAATGAGGGCAGCGAAATTGATGAAGGCCATGGCCCCCATGCTCAGCTGTTCGCCCGAGAACTTGGCGATTTTGACCGGTCCGCCAAGTTCCTGCACCGATCGTTCGCCGGTGAATATCTGCCCGATACCGGTCAGCATCATGTCGACGATACCGATCGAATGATCGACTGCCAGGCCCAGCGAGGACACGATACCCTGCGGTTCGAATTCGAAGCCCGAAGCGCCCGAAGCGATACCGATCAGGCCGACCTTGGAAACATTGCCGAAGCGGTCTTCCATTTCCACGCTGCGCACCAGGACCGGGATGGTCTGTTCGGTTCCGTCGCGGTCGACCGTGATGTCGAGCGTGCGTCCGGGATAAAGCATGATTGCATCCTGGACGTCGCGAAAATCCTCCATCCGGTCGCCTTCGACGGCGACGATGCGGTCGCCGATTTCGATCCCGGCAGCACGGGCAGGCGAAATTTCGGCAAATTCGGCAACGGTCAGTTGCTGGCCGGCGTCGGCCGGAACAGGTTTGCCGTAAAGCGCGAAGAACCCGGCGAAAATCGCCAGGGTCAGCAAAAGATTGGTCGCCGGTCCCGCAAACACGATCAGGGCGCGCTTCCATAGCGCGGCATGGTGGAAACTGCCCGCGCGCTCTTCGGCAGTGGCATTGGCTGCGCCTTCGGCATCGGGAATGCTTGCCGGGTTCATATCGCCCTTGAACTGGACATATCCGCCCAGCGGCAGCGCCGAGAGTTTCCAGCGCGTTCCGCGACGGTCCGTGCGCCCCCACACTTCCTTGCCGAAACCGATGGAGAACGCTTCGGCATGCACGCCGAACCAGCGACCCACCAGATAATGGCCAAGTTCGTGAATGGTGATCAGCGGCCCCAGCAACAGCGGGAAGCCCAGCACGTAATAGAGCCACAGGGGCAGGTTAAGGTCCAAGGTCAGGCAAGCTCCAGCATTTCGGTGGCGCGCCTGCGGGAAGCTTCGTCCACCATCAGCACCTCGTCCAGCGAACGCGGCGCATCGGGCAGGTTTCCTTCCGTCAGGGCGCGTTCGACCAATACGGCAATACGGCTGAACGCAATCTTACGATCGAGGAAGGCGGCAACCGCGATTTCGTTCGCCGCGTTGAGGACAGCCGGGGCTGCCCCGCCCGCCTGTGCCGCCTCGCGGGCCAGCCGCGTTGCGGGGAAACGCTCTTCGTCGGGCGCGAAGAATGTGAGTTCGCCGATGGCTGCCAGGTCGAGCGGCGGCATCGGCGTATCCATGCGCGCAGGCCATGCCAGGCAGGAGGCGATCGGCACGCGCATGTCGGAAGGGCCAAGCTGCGCCAGAGTCGATCCGTCACGATATTCGACCATCGAATGGATCACGCTTTGCGGATGAACCACGATCCGCAATCTATCGAGCCCGACCGGGAACAGGTGATGCGCCTCGATCAGTTC
>CATMNW010000366.1 GCA_950071875.1 uncultured Erythrobacteraceae bacterium
GGGGCCGCTGCCTCGACGTCGAGCGCGCGGGTCATGAAATCGCGCCAGATACGCGCGGGCAGTCCGCCACCGCTGATGTTGTCGAGAGGCGAGTTATCGTCGTTCCCGATCCAGACTCCGACTACCAGTTCGCCGGCATACCCCACGAACAGGGCATCGCGATTGTCCTGACTGGTACCGGTCTTGCCGAAATTGGGTCCGCGAAGCATGGCCGCACGACCTGTCCCCTCGTTGACCACCGCGCGAAGCATGTCCTCGATGTCCGTATGCTCCGATTTCGAGAGGCTGTCCGAACCGTCCCATAGACGCTCGAACCAGCCCGGCTCTTCACGTTTTACCGCGTGGGCTTCGATCGGGAACCTGTTCGCAGCAATTCCCGCATACGCAGCAGTCAGATCGATCAGGCTCAAACTCGTCGAGCCGAGCGCAATGCTGGGATCGCCTTCGACAAAGTCCCCGTTCAGGCCAAAGTCGCGCGCCGTTTCGATAACCTTCTCCGAACCGACTTCTTCGAACAGGCGCAGGGTCGCGACATTGCTGGACTGTGCAAGTGCATCCCGAAGCGTGATTGTCTCCGTATAACGACCATTTGCGTTCTGCGGCCGATAGCTTCCTTGCGTGATCTCGGTGTTGTCGATCGTATCTTCTGGATCCCAGCCGTCGCGCAGAGCCGCCAGATAAACGAAAGTCTTGATCGTCGATCCAGTCTGTCGCTTGGCCTGCGTCGCCCTGTTGAACGGCGATTTCGCATAGTCCTTGCCGCCGATCATCGCGACGACTTCGCCATTACGCCGCATCGCCACCAACGCCACCTGCGCGTCGCCAAGCGGTGCCGATTGCGTGACCTGCCGAGCGATATTCTGCAATCGGCTGTCCAGCGTCGTTGTCAGCGTCTGGCGCGAATAGCCCTGCTCGGTCATTTCGCGCGCTTCCGGAAGCGCCCAATCCGCGAAATAGGTGCCGGTCGGCAGATCGTTTCGCGTTCGCACATCCAGCGAAGGTGGCCGCATCGCGGCTCCCTCCGCATCGGTTATATATCCTGCATCCACCATCGACTGAACCACGATGCGCATGCGTTTTTCCGCGCGGTCGTAATGCTTGGTGGGTGCGTAGGCGCTTGGTGCCTGCAACAGGCCCGCCAGCATTGCCGCCTGATTGGGTTTCAGGTTTTCCGGTTTGCGATAGAAGTAGTGCAGGCTCGCGGCGCGAAGTCCGTATACGTTATCGCCGAAATAGGCGTTCGACAGATAACGGGACAGGATTTCGTCCTTGGTCAGCCAACCTTCCAGCCACAGCGCGATAAATGCCTCACGGGCCTTGCGGGTCAGCGTGCGCTCGGAGGTGAGAAAGGTGAACTTGGCCAATTGCTGCGTGATAGTGCTACCGCCGCCGGTCCCCGTCCAGGCGGCACGGGCGATGCCGCGTGGATCGATACCCCAATGCGAATAGAAGCGCCGGTCCTCTGTCGCGAGGAATGCTTCGATGACATGGGGTGGAAGCTGCGAAACCTCGACCGGCTCATCGGTAATGGCGCCATTGCGTGCGATTGGTGTGCCATCCGCCGCCAAGAGAGTAATCTGCGGGGCTGCGATTGGTTCGAGTGATTTCGACAGTGGCGCCGTGATCGCCAGCCAGGCAAATAATACCAGGAATAGCGCCAGGCCCGCCAGGACCATTCGCCCAATCCACCAGCGTTTGCGCCTTTCCCGCCAGTAACTTGGTTGCCAGAAGCGCTGGCGCTTCCGTTCCTCGATGGCGACCGCTCCGTCCAGCTGGTCGAGGCGGCTATCCCAGTCGTCGTAATCGAGCGCCTCATGCGTTGCGTAATATCCTTGGTGCGAAGAATACTCCGCTTGTGGTTCACGCTTGCGTCGGAAGGAATCGAAAACGCCCATTGCCCACTGTATTAATCATTTAATACAGCAATTGATAGAGGCTTGCACCTTAACCTTTGGCGACAACGCTTTCGGGCAACTCGTCTCCGAATACACGCTGGTAATATTCGGCCACCAGCATACGCTCTTCCTCGTCGCACTTGTTGAGGAACGAGAGACGGAAAGAGAAGCCGACGTCCTTGAAAATGGAGTAATTCTGCGCCCATGTTATGACGGTACGCGGGCTCATCACCGTGCTGATGTCGCCATTGATGAAACCTTGCCGCGACAGATCGGCCACCTTGATCATATCGGCCAAAACCTTCGCATCCACGTCGGGATTCTTGGCCTCGACGATCTTCTGCTCAGTCTCGGCAGGCAGGTAATTAAGGCCGATGACGATGTTCCAGCGATCCATCTGGCCCTGGTTGATCTGCTGCGTGCCGTGATACAGCCCGCTCGTATCTCCAAGACCGACAGTATTAGCCGTTGCGAACAAGCGGAAGTTCGCATCCGGACGGATAACGCGGTTCTGGTCAAGCAAAGTCAGCTTGCCCTGCTGTTCGAGGACGCGCTGGATTACGAACATGACGTCCGGCCGCCCGGCATCGTATTCGTCGAAGACCAATGCCACAGGATGCTGCAGCGCCCAGGGAAGAAGACCCTCGCGGAATTCGGTGACCTGCAATCCATCGCGCAGCACGATGGCATCGCGCCCGATCAGGTCGATACGGCTGATATGCGCATCGAGGTTGATGCGGATACAAGGCCAGTTGAGCCGTGCTGCGACCTGCTCGATGTGAGTCGATTTACCCGTGCCATGATACCCCTGTCCCATCACCCGCCGGTCGTGTGCGAAGCCCGCCAGGATGGCCAGCGTGGTA
>CATMNW010000367.1 GCA_950071875.1 uncultured Erythrobacteraceae bacterium
CTACATACTTCACTGGGCCAATCTCCAGTCGAAATCCACGGTGATGACTTTCCATGCCTCGTAATACTCTTCGGGCAGGTCGAAGGGGGCAGCAAGTTGTACAGCACGTATTGCCTGTTCACCATGCCGCCCGGCTTGTGCTCTGTTGGTATCGGTTATGCCTCGCTGCCCGGCCACGCTCGGCGCACCGGAAAGGGATCCGTCGGGGTTCAGCCGGAAGCGAACCTTTGTAACGATCGCTTCGACATCCGGACCGCTTGGCGGTTGCCAGTGGGGACGCAATTGCCTCGCGACCGCCTGGAACAGGGATGCCTTCGTGCTTGCGCCGATCTGCGACGCAGGGGCACGGGTTTCGTTGGTCCGCGTGCTGTCGCCCGCCCCTGCCAGGAAATTGTCGCCCAAGCGCGACCCGCCGCTGCGCTGGGTCGACTGCGGCTGGGCCTGTGCCTGCGTGCGTGGGGTGTCGGGACGGCGCCGCGGCTGCGCTTCAGGACGAGTCGTTGCTGTCCGGGACTGCGTTGGAGCGGGCGGAGTGGGGCGCTGGACCTCCTGCGGTGTCGGCACGGCTTCCTGCGGCGATGGTGCAGGGTTCATGTCCATCGTCGGCGCTGTCGATGCCCGGCTTTCCGAAACGGGATCGGGCGCGGTGGCTGCCATGCCGACATCTTCTGCAAGGCTGACGGTCATTCGCTGCGGCGGATCGATTACGGCGGCAGGAAACAGCCCTTGCAGGAACAGCATTCCCAACAGGGCAAGATGCAGGACCACGGCGACCGCAAGGCCTGTCCGTTCTTCTGTCCTGATACCTGTCCTCTCCATATTCGCGCCGCTATTCCCCGTCCGATGAACCGTTGTTGACCGATGCAGGGGCGGCAGCGTTCGTTATAAGCGAAATCCGGTTCAACCCGGCACGGTTGAGTTCGCCCATGACCGCCATGACGCGGCCGTAGTCGAGGCCGCGGTCGGCCCGCAGCGTGATTTCCGGGCCTTCGCCGCCAATTTGCGGCAAGCTTTCGAGAGCCTGGCTCAATCCGCCCGTCGGCACCTCGACATCGTCGATATAAACATAACCTGCCTGGTCGATGCTTATGGTCACCTGCTGTTGGTCTGCAGGAAGCTGCGACGCACGGCTGTCAGGCAGGTCAATCGGCACGCCAGCCGTCAGCAGGGGCGCAGTGACCATGAAGATGATCAGGAGCACCAGCATGACGTCGACAAAGGGTGTCACGTTGATTTCGGACATCGGGCGGCGAGACCCTCGTCCGCGCCTGCGGCCCCTTCCGCCAGAGACGAGCCCCATCGCCATCAGCGCGTTTCCATCTGGCGGCTGAAGTTCGCATTCAGCTTGTCGGCAAACCGCGTGAGGCGCGCTTCGTAACGGTCAACGCGGTGGCTGAACCGGTTATAGGCGATCACGGCCGGAATCGCCGCGAACAGTCCGATAGCAGTCGCAAAAAGTGCCTCCGAGATACCCGGGGCCACCACTGCCAGCGAAGAGCTTTCCTGTGCACCAATCTGGAAGAAACTGTTCATGATGCCCCAGACGGTGCCGAACAGCCCGACAAACGGTGCAACCGATCCGACCGTGGCAAGGAAATTGAGCCGTTCGGCAATTTCGTCGGCCTCCTGCGCGATCTGGCTGTCCATCGCCGTCGCGATCCGACTGCGCAATGCTTCGCTGTCCCGCACGCCGGTCTTGGTCGAGCGTCGCCATTCGGCAACTGCGGCCTGGGCCACGCGCGATGTCGGGATGTCCTTGTTGCCGCGTTCAGATGTGAACCGATCGAAGCTGTCCGCCTGCCAGAAATCGCTTTCGTAGGCGATCGTGGTCTTGCGCAGCTTATTCATGCGCAGGCTGAAGCTGACGATGATCATCCACACCCAGATACTGGCGAGCAGGAGGCCCGCCATGACCAGCTGGACGACAATATCGGCATCGAGAAAGAGCCGGATCGGATCGAGCCGCGTAGGCGCTGCTGCGGCGGCGAATAGTGTAAGCGAGCTCATTGGTCCCCTTGCTCGGCAAAACGCGCGAAAGCCGCGCGCCATTCCTCGGGCTGGCGTTTGGGCCTGCCCGCTGGTGAAACGAAGCCGACGCGCAATTGTGCCTCGGCAAGTAATTCGCGTGATTGGCCCGCCAACCTGAACGCAAGCTGGTGCATCCGGCAACTGGCCGACTTCAGTTCGGTGCAGCGGGTTTCAATAAGGATATCGTCATCGAGTTTGGCCGGACGCAGGTACTTGAGATTGACCTCGGCCACCGCATATGCGCCCTCGCCTGTCTCGATTGCACTGCGCTGGTCGATTTGCAGCTGCCGCAGGAGATCGCTGCGCGCCCGTTCGAACCAGCGCAGGTAATTTGCGTGGTAGGTGATGCCGGACAGGTCGGTATCTTCGTAGTAAACGCGAACGGCATAGAGATGGCAGTCACCATCGATCGTCCCGTCGGGCATGGGGGGCAGTTTCATATGCACGGGGGGCCCTTAAACGAGGCGCGAGTCATGCGGCAATGCAGAACGACGAAACGAGGTTTTCGAGCGACCAGGGGCGCCCTTTGTCACTCGCCGCGGATTTCCGAAAGCTTGCGCTCCCATTGCAGCGCGTGAGAAATGATATCCCCGAGGTCGGCATGTTTCGGCTGCCACGGAAGGGTTTCCCGTATACGTGAGGGATCGGACACCAGTTCGCCCGGATCGCCTGCGCGGCGCGGCTCCATGCGGCGGGTTATGGTCTGGT
>CATMNW010000368.1 GCA_950071875.1 uncultured Erythrobacteraceae bacterium
TTCGCCTGCAAGCTGGCGATCGAATACCGCCAGACCTTCGGCCGCGACATCGTGATCGACATGTGGTGCTATCGCCGCTTCGGCCACAACGAAGGCGACGAGCCCAAGTTCACCCAGCCGCTGATGTACGACGAGATCCGCCAGCATCCCAAGGTCAGCCAGCTCTATACTGCGCGCCTCGAGAAAGAGGGCGTGATCGACAAGGGTTATGCCGACGGTCTGTGCGCGGAATTCACCGACCATCTCGAGCAGGAATTCTCCGCCGCCAAGGACTACAAGCCCGACCAGGCCGACTGGTTCGGCGGTCGCTGGGCGGGCATGAACAAGCCGGCTGATCCGGAAACCGCGCGCCGCAACGTCGATAGCGCAATTCCGAAGAAGCTGTTCGACAGCCTCGGCCGTACGCTGACTACCGTCCCCGACGATCTCACGATCCACAAGACGCTCGGCCGCGTGCTGAAGGCCAAGGAAGACATGTTCTCCAGCGGCGAAGGCTTCGATTGGGCGACCGCCGAAGCGCTCGCCTATGGCAGCCTTGTAACCGAAGGTTTCGGCGTGCGCCTGTCGGGCCAGGATTCGGGCCGTGGCACTTTCAGCCAGCGCCATGCCGTCTGGGTCGACCAGAAGGATGAACACAAGTACATCCCGTTGACCACGCTGCCGCACGGGAAGTTCGAAGTCTACGACAGCCCGCTTTCGGAATACGGTGTGCTCGGTTTCGAATACGGTTTTGCAATGGCCGACCCGAAGACGCTGGTTCTTTGGGAAGCGCAGTTCGGCGATTTCGCCAATGGCGCGCAGATCATGATCGACCAGTTCCTGGCTGCGGGCGAAGTGAAATGGCTGCGTGCCAATGGCCTCGTTCTGCTGCTGCCGCATGGCTACGAAGGCCAGGGCCCCGAACACAGCTCGGCGCGTCTGGAGCGGTTCCTGCAGCTTTGCGCGAACGACAATATCCAGGTCTGCAACATCACCACCCCGGCGAACTATTTCCACGTGCTTCGGCGCCAGATGCTGCGCAATTTCCGCAAGCCTCTCGTCATCATGACGCCCAAGAGCCTGCTGCGCCATCCGCTGGCCAAATCGGACGCGAGCGAGTTCCAGGGCGACAATCACTTCATGCGGATCAAATCCGACATGAAACAAATCGACGATACGAAGGTGAAACGCCTTGTGCTGTGCAGCGGCAAGGTTGCCTATGACCTGATGCAGCGCCGCGACGAAGCCGAAATGGAAGATGTTTCGATCGTGCGCATCGAACAGCTGTACCCCTTCCCTGGCGAACCGCTCGCCGTGCGCCTTAAACGCATGACGAACCTCGAAACCGTGGTCTGGTGTCAGGAAGAACCCAAGAACAACGGTGCCTGGTTCTTCGTCGATCGCCTGATCGAGGAATCGCTCACCGCCGCAGGTAAGGACGGCATGCGCCCTTGCTATGCAGGCCGCGAAGTCGCCGCTTCACCCGCCACGGGCTATGCCAGCCGCCACCAGGTGCAGCAGGAAGCTCTCGTAAACATCGCGCTCGGACTGAATGGCGGCGACACGCCGAACGTCCGCAGCGACTGCAAGTAAGTCAGGAACGGAAACGACATGGCCACCGAAGTCAAAGTCCCCACGCTGGGTGAATCGGTTACCGAAGCGAGCGTCGGCGAACTGCTCAAGAATGTCGGCGATGCGGTCGCCGCAGACGAGCCGATCATCAGCCTCGAGACCGACAA
Source organism: uncultured Erythrobacteraceae bacterium (assembly GCA_950071875.1). Classification (GTDB taxonomy): domain Bacteria; phylum Pseudomonadota; class Alphaproteobacteria; order Sphingomonadales; family Sphingomonadaceae; genus Qipengyuania. The sequence continues at coordinate 1,719 of CATMNW010000368.1, forward strand.
GGTCGCGGTTGAAGCCCCTTCGCCCGTCGCCGGCGTGATAACCGAATTCAAGGTCGCAGTCGGCGATACGGTGGAAGTGGACGCGGTCATCGCCGTGATCGAGGAAGGCGCCGCACCGGCTGCCAAGGGCGATGAGGCGGGTCGCGCCAAGGAGCAGCGGAAGGAAGGCAAGGAAGAGCGCGCCGAAGCGCCCGCGCCGGCAGCCTCGTCCGATGCATCGCAGACCCTGTCGCCTGCTGTCCGCCGTGCGGTCCTCGAACACGGGGTCGATCCCTCGACCATCAAGGGAACCGGCAGGGACGGACGCCTGACCAAGGAAGACGTGATCGCCGCCGCTAGGAACAAGGGCGCGTCCGGCAGCGCAGCGCCGGCAGCATCGGCCGCGCCGGCTTCCACCGGCGGCGAACGCCGCGAGGAACGCGTCAAGATGACACGCATGCGCCAGACCATCGCCAAGCGATTGAAGGGCGCGCAGGACAATGCCGCGCTGCTGACCACATTCAACGATGTCGACATGAGCGCCGTCATGGAAGCGCGCGGCAAGTACAAGGACATGTTCGCCAAGAAGCACGATATTCGTCTCGGCTTCATGGGCTTTTTCGCCAAGGCTGCCTGCCTTGCACTGAAGGACGTGCCCGCGGTCAATGCCTATATCGAAGGCGACGAGATCGTATACCACGATTACGTCGACATCTCGGTCGCGGTCTCGGCGCCGAACGGCCTCGTGGTTCCAGTCATCCGTGACGCGCAGGACAAGGGTTTTGCCCGCATCGAAAAGGACATCGCCGACTTCGGCAAGCGCGCCAAGGAAGGCACGCTGACGATGGAAGACATGAAGGGCGGCACTTTCACCATTTCCAATGGCGGCGTGTTCGGATCGCTGATGTCGACCCCGATCATCAACCCGCCGCAGAGCGCGGTGCTGGGCCTCCACCGGATCGAGGATCGCCCCGGCGCGATCAACGGCAAGGTCGAAATCCCCCCGATGATGTATATCG
>CATMNW010000369.1 GCA_950071875.1 uncultured Erythrobacteraceae bacterium
CTTTTTTGTTGCCGGTGCGTTGTGCGTGACCCTCGGCATGTTCTGGGGCATCCAGATGTCGGTTTCTCATGATCATGGCATGGCGCCGGCCCATGCCCATCTCAACCTCGTCGGCTGGGTTACAATGGCCCTGTTCGGGGTTTACTACACGCTTACGCCGTCGGCAGCGGCGAGCGGACTTGCAAAGTTGCATCTGGTTCTGGCCGTGGCCGGTGTGGTGGCCATGGTTCCGGGCATCGCGATTGCCGTGAGCAACGGCGGCGAGGCGATGGCTGCGATCGGTGCCAAGGCCGATGTTGTAGTCACTTGCGATGACGGCGCACTGGTGTGGACCGTGTCCGCAGGCGATGGCGGCGACCAGTGGGAACAGGGCGAACCGCTTACCTTCTGGTGGCAGTCGACCGTTCCGCCGGCGGGACCTGCCAATGCCTATTCGGTCGAAGCGAACTACACCCAGGCGAGCGGCGATGGTCCTTATCCCGGAAACGCCAATGGCGCTGCGAACTTCTGCACCGCACCGCAGGTATCGGGCGAGGCATCGCAGTGACGACATACCGCATCGCGTTGACCCTCCCCGCGCTGGCGCTGCTGGCGGCTTGCGGTTCTTCCGACCCGGAGCCTGCTCCGACACCGACACCGACGGTCGCTGCACCGCGCACACTGGTGGGCGCGGATCTGGATTTGTCGACGCTGGGTGCGAAGATCGTCGGTCCGCAGGGAACCGATGTCGAGGTGGCGTTGAGCGCGGGCAACCGCGAAATCGGCAAGCTGGTAAGCTATGTCGCCTGTCCTGAAGGTGTCAGCGAATGCATTCCCGGCGAACTGCCGCAGGATACCGTTTACACCTATGTTCACACGGTCACGTTGTCAGATGATCTTGAGTTGGGACAGGCAACGGAAGGGCCGGAAGTGGTCGAAAGCCCGCCGACGCTGTTCCGTACTACCCGCAAGGCGACCGGCTTCAGCCAGTCGATCGGCTATTCCACTGCGGATGCGCAGGTGGCGCTGGGCGACCCGGATGCAATTTCGATAAGTAACGATAACGGAAGCCTTATCTGGCGCGTGGTACGCGGATCCGGCTGGAAACCTGGAACAAAGATGACCTTCTGGTGGCGATCCACCCTCGCTCCGCAGGGGCCCGAGGATGCGTATCTGATCGAGGTGGACGGTAACCAGGTCGCAGCAACCGGTCCCTTCCCGCCGGAAGAAAAGCCTGTGGAGCGTCCCGCATCCCGCTAGCCTTGGCTACGGCGACACTTTAAGCTTGGCGGCCTTATGGCACTGTCCCCCCAATGGCTTGACGAATTACGAATGCGGACCACGCTGTCCGCCGTAATCGGCCGAACCTTGCGGCTGACCAAGGCTGGCCGTGAATTCAAGGCATGCTGTCCTTTCCACAACGAGAAGACACCGAGTTTCTACGTCAATGACGAAAAGGGTTTCTACCACTGCTTTGGCTGTGAAGCGCACGGCGATGCGATCCGCTGGCTGACCGACCAGCGCGGCATGCCGTTTATGGATGCGGTCAAGGAATTGGCCGCCGAGGCCGGGATGGAAGTCCCTGCCCCCGATCCACGCGCGGCCAAACAGGCTGATAAACGCGCTAGCCTGCACGATGTGACTGCCGCGGCCCAGGAATGGTTCGAGAGCAATCTTCGCGGAGCCGAAGGGATGCAGGCGCGGTCCTATCTTGCCGGTCGCGGCTTTTCCGATGCCACCATGCGCGAATTCGGATTCGGTTATGCGCCGGAAGACCGCCAGGCGCTCAAACGCGCGCTGGGCAAATTCGAAGAGCCCATGCTGATCGAAGCGGGCATGCGCATAACGGTAGAGGACAAGGAGCCTTACGACCGGTTCCGAGGCCGTCTGATGCTGCCGATCCATGATACGCGTGGCCGAGTGATCGCGTTTGGCGGGCGAATCCTCGACGGCGAAGCCAATCCCAAGGCTCCAAAATACCTCAACAGCCCCGACACGCCGCTCTTCGACAAGGGACGTACGCTTTATAACCTTCACCGCGCCGCTCCCGCCGCGCGGCAGAGCGGGCGGATGATTGTGGTGGAAGGCTACATGGACGCGATCGCCTTGGCCAATGCGGGCATCGGCGAAGCGGTTGCGCCCCTTGGCACGGCTCTCACCGAAAACCAGATCGAACTGCTGTGGCGGCAGGTGGAAAGACCGATCCTGTGTTTCGATGGCGACAATGCCGGTCAGCGTGCGGCCATGCGGGCGATCGCGCGCGCGCTTCCCATGCTGCGCCCGGGCCATTCGCTTTCGATCGTGCGGTTGCCGGCTGGTCTCGATCCCGATGACCTGATCCGCGAAAAAGGTGTGGCGGCGCTGGAGGAGGTGCTTGGTCATCCCGCAAGCCTGCTGGATACCCTGTGGGAATTCGAGAAAGCCTCCGCCCCTCTGAATTCACCGGAGGAGAAGGCTGGTCTCAAGGCCCGCCTGCTCGACCATGTGGAAGCAATCCAGCATCCGGACATACGCGCACTCTACAAGCGCGAATTGCTGGAAAGGTTCTCCGCTTTCGCATTCCCTCCCCGCCCGCCAAGACAATTCAAGCAAAGGGGCGATTGGAAGAACGGTGGTTTCAGGCAGGCCACCCCTACCCTTACACCCGAAGCACGCGGACGGTTGACTCAGGCAATGGAAGGCGGCGCTCGCGACGCCCTG
>CATMNW010000370.1 GCA_950071875.1 uncultured Erythrobacteraceae bacterium
CGCGCGACGGAAAACTCGTCGTCGTTTCGAAGGACCTCACCCGCTACTGCGCCGCCGACAACATCGCCCCTACGCTGCAGGCAGCGCTCGACAACTGGGACGAGATCGCCCCACGCCTCGAGGCGCTTTATACGGACGTCCAGCACGAAGCGGTCCCGTGCGAACGCTTCCACGAGCGCGAGGCGCATTCACCCCTGCCCCGTGCCTATCAGTGGGCCGACGGTTCGGCTTACATCAATCACGTCGAACTGGTCCGCAAGGCGCGCGGCGCCGAAGTGCCCGAGAGCTTCTACCACGATCCGCTGATGTATCAGGGCGGAAGCGACACATTCCTCGCCCCGCGCGACGATATCCCCCTGAAGGACACCAAGTGGGGTTGCGACATGGAAGGCGAAATCGCGGTCATCACCGACGATGTTCCGATGGGCGTATCGAAGGAAGCAGCGGCCGACCACATCAAGCTGGTAATGCTGGTCAACGACGTGGCCTTGCGCGGCCTCATTCCGGGCGAGCTGGCCAAGGGCTTCGGCTTCTTCCAGTCCAAGCCGGCAAGCGCATTCAGCCCCGTCGCAGTCACGCCCGACGAACTGGGCGATGCGTGGAAGGGAAGCGTGATCCACCTGCCGCTGATGGTCGACTATAATGACGAACCCTTCGGCCGTGCCAATGCAGGCGTCGATGCGACATTCAGCCTGGCCGACCTCGTTGCTCATGCTGCCAAGACGCGCGATCTGGGTGCGGGCACGATCATCGGCTCCGGTACCGTGTCGAACCAGGGTCCCGACGGCGATCCGGGCAAACCCGTGGCAGAAGGCGGCCTCGGCTATAGCTGCATTGCCGAAATCCGCATGATCGAAACCATTGCCGATGGCGAGGCAAAAACCCGCTTCATGGCCCCGGGCGACACCGTCCGGGTCGAGATGAAAGACAAGGAAGGCCATTCCATCTTCGGCGCCATCGAACAGAAAGTCGTCGAGGCCTGAGCGACACACGCCCCCTTGCCGGGAAGCGGATCGGGCTGCTTCCCGCCGGTGACGGCCACGCGGACAATACTTCGTTCGAAACCATGGTCGCGCAGGTCGAAATCCTCCGCGAATTCGGCGGCCTGCCGATCGTCCTGGCTAGCCGCAATGCGTGGCTGGAAGAACATGAGTGGCGCTTTGGCGACGCTGAAATCCTGCTAAGCCCTGCCCAACCGACCGATGATACCGCTTGTGTCGCATTACTCGATCAGTCGGGTCTCGATGTGCTGCACCTTATCGGACCTGGAGCAGGTCCAGGCGAGGTTGTGGCACGCTGGGCAAGCGGTGCCGGAATTCCGCTGATCGTCAGCCCTAACGAGGGTCTCGATCCTTCTACTACAGCCCGAACATCGCCGCTGCATCAGTTCGCTCGTCCGGTCGAACAGACGGACGCCGCGGTTCCGCCTGTGATCTTGCACGCGCTATCGCAGGAAAACGCCAATGCGATCGCTGGAATTTGTCCGGGTGCGCATATCGAAATCGTCCCATTTGCGGCGGCAGACGTCGGGGCGGATCGCAAGAACCTGCCCCCGCCGAACTTCCTTTATCTCGGCTCCGTTCACGAGAATAAGAACATAGCCGAACTGGTCAGCGCCTTTCTTTCCGTGCGGAACAGGCTGCCGGACGATGCCACTCTAACGATAGCCGGATGGGGCACTCCCGAGGAGCTGCACCAGCTCGACCGAGCAGTGGGACCGATCGGCCCGGCGGTCCAGTTCGTGGGGGTCGCATTTGCTGGCCAGAAAGCGGCGCTGCTGGATGTATCGCGCTTTTTCGTCCTACCATCGCTGGGCGAAGGGATGCCGGTGGAAGTTCTCGAATCCTGGGCAAGCGGTATTCCCGCAGTCCTGTCGGATCGGTGTAACCTGGCAAGCGGCTTCGACGCAGGCGCAGCCCTGCGCTGCGGAACCGACGGGGTGTCTATCGGCGAAGCACTGGTCGAAGCTTTGCGCATTGGCGAGGATCAATGGATGACCATGTCATCGAACGCGCAAAAGCTTGCCGCGACTACGTTTTCCCGCCGGTCGGTTTCCGACCGCTGGGGAGAAGTCTACTCCGCTTCGATCAACCGATTACAGTAAGGTCGGCAGGGAAATGGGGGCCCGATCGATCTGACCGGGCCGAAATCGCGGCGATTGGCAACGGCGCCTGAAACCACGCGACGTGCCGATCGCCTTGACGCTTGCCTACATCGAGCGGGCAATCACCATTTTCATGACTTCGTTCGATCCCCCGAAGATGCGCGTGATGCGGCTGTCACGATACATCCGTGCGATGGGATAATCGTTGATGAAGCCTGCGCCGCCATGGAACTGGAGGCACTTGTCGACCACTTCGCCCTGCAGTTCGGTGACCCAGTATTTGGCCATGCAGGCGGTATCGACACTCAGTTCGCGCTTCAGATGCTTGGCGATGCAGTCGTTGACGAATACCCGCGCCGCAGTCGCCCGGGCTTTCAGGTCGGCCATCACGAATTGCGTGTTCTGGAAATCCCAGATCGTCTGCCCGAAAGCCTTGCGCGATTTGACGAACTCCATCGTCGTCTCCAGCGCTTTCTCGATCCCCGTCATCGCGCCCATGGCGATGATCAGGCGTTCCTGCGGCAGCTCGCCCATAAGCTGGTAGAAGCCCTTGCCCTCTTCCCC
>CATMNW010000371.1 GCA_950071875.1 uncultured Erythrobacteraceae bacterium
CCGGCGGTGAGCGCGACGGTTTCCTCGTCGTTCATCGCCATGCGCGCGAAGGTTTCCTTCATGTCGCGCGCCATGCCTTCGGGATCGTGCGGATTGCCGCCCGGACCTTCGGGATTGACGTAGATCAGGCCCATCTGGATCGCGGCGAGCGGGTTTTCGAGCGCCTTGCCTTCATCGGGGATGATGCGCGTTTCCACACCCTGGTCGACCCATTGTTCTTCCGAACCCCAATAGACCATTTCAGGCTCGAACACATCTTTGCGGCCGCCGCCAAAGCCGAACACCGGCCCGCCCATCGATTCGATCGCGACATTGCCGGTCAGGACGAAAAGATCGGCCCAGCTGATGTGCTTGCCGTATTTCTGCTTGATCGGCCACAGCAGGCGCCGCGCCTTGTCGAGGTTGCCGTTATCGGGCCAGCTGTTGAGCGGTGCGAAACGCTGCTGGCCGGAGGATGCGCCGCCGCGGCCATCGCCGGTGCGGTATGTACCGGCGGCGTGCCATGCCATGCGGATGAAGAACGGGCCGTAATGGCCGTAATCGGCCGGCCACCATTCCTGGCTGTCGGTCATCAGCGCCTTCAGGTCTTCCTTGAGCGCAGTGTAATCGAGAGCGTTGAAGGCTTCGCAATAATCGAAATCCTCGCCCATCGGGTCCGGATTGCGGCCTTCGGTCTGGAGGATGTCGACCTGCAACTGGTCGGGCCACCAGTCACGGTTTGTGCGACCCAGCAGGTCGCGTGTGCCGCCGTTGCCATGGAAGGGGCAACCACTCATTTCACCGGTCTTGGCGTCCATAATCTCTCTCCATTCATCAGGTATACTGTGAACGAAGGGATGCGCCTTTTGTTCTGATGCGTCAAATCGATTAATTGCGTGTGTTTGATTGCTTTAAGCGATGATCCGATGAGGCGTTCCGGACATGCGAAAAGCGCCGCCATCCTTCTGGAATGGCGACGCTTTCATGACTGGGATTTGTCGGGCTCAGGCCGCTTGCGCGATGTCCTCGGCCGGTTCGGTGCGGATCAGGTAATCGAACGCGCTGAGCCCGGCTTTCGAGCCTTCGCCCATGGCCACCACGATCTGCTTGTACGGCACGTTCGTGACATCGCCTGCGCCAAAAATACCGGGGAGGTTGGTACGGCCTTCCTCGTCTGTCACGATCTCGCCGAACTTCGTGAGTTCGAGGCCGCTGTCCTGCAACCATTCGGTATTGGGTACGAGGCCGATCTGCACGAAAACGCCTTCCAGTTCGATCCGGCGTTCATCGCCCGACCGGCGATCCTTCAGGACCAGGCCGTTCACCTTGCCGTTTTCGCCGGTGATTTCCGTGGTCTGGCCGTTCGTTACGATTTCGACATTGCCCATCGAGCGCAGCTTGGCCTGCAGCACTTCGTCGGCGCGCAGCTTCTCGTCATATTCGATCAGGGTCACATGACCGACGATCTTGGCGAGGTCGATCGCCGCCTCGACGCCCGAATTGCCCCCACCGATCACGGCGATGCTCTTGCCCTTGAAGAGCGGTCCGTCGCAGTGCGGGCAATAGGCCACGCCCTTGTTGCGGTATTCCGCTTCGCCCGGAACGCCGAGGTTCCGCCAGCGCGCGCCGGTCGAAAGGATGAGGCTGCGGGTCTTGAGCGAGGCGCCATTGCCCAGCTCGACTGTGTGCAAGCCGCCTTCCTCTTTCGCAGGGACCAGCTTCACCGCCTTGGCAAGGTCCATCAGGTCGATATCGTATTCACCAACATGGCGCTTGAGTTCGCCGGCCAGCTTGGGCCCTTCGGTGTAGGGTGTGCCGGGAAGGTTCTCGATGCCGAGCGTGTCGTGCAGCTGTCCACCGAAGCGTTCGGCGGCAACTCCGGTGCGAAAACCCTTGCGCGCTGTATAGATCGCGCTGGCTGCGCCGGCCGGGCCACCACCGATAACCAGAACCTCGAACGGGTCCTTGGCATTCAGCTTCTCTGCCGCTTTTTCCTCGCTTCCAGTATCGATCCTGGCGAGGATTTCGGCCAGTTCCATCTTGCCGTTGTAGAAAGGCTCGCCATTGAGGAAGGTGGCGGGAACAGCCATCACCTCGCGTTCGTCGACTTCGTCCTGAAACGTGCCGCCTTCGATGAGGGTCGCAGTGATGCGCGAATTCTCGAGCGCCATCAGCGTCAGCGCCTGCACCACGTCGGGGCAGTTGTGGCAGCTGAGCGAGAAATACATCTCGAAATTGAAGTCGCCCTCCAGGCCGCGGACCTGTTCCAGCAGGTCGGCATCGACCTTCGGCGGATGGCCACCAGCCCATAGCAGGGCCAGGACGAGGGACGTGAATTCATGCCCCATCGGCAATCCGGCAAAGCGCACCCACTTTTCCGCATCGCTTGCGCGGCGGATTACGAAGCTGGGTTTGCGCGTATCGGTCCCGTCGAAGCTGGCGCTGACCATGTCGTGCAGCGCGGCAATCTCTTCGAGCAGTTCGCGCGTCTGCGCGCTTTTCTGATCATCGCCAAGCGAAGCTACCAGTTCGACCGGTTCGCGCAGGTTGGCAAGATAGGTCTTAAGCTGCTGGGTCATCGTTGCATCGAGCATGGGCGGACTCCGGGCGTCGGGTAGGGACGAGAATGAAAAATTGGGGGGGTAGAAAAGACCCGGGGCGGGGGGGGGGGGGGCCCCGGGTCT
>CATMNW010000372.1 GCA_950071875.1 uncultured Erythrobacteraceae bacterium
CCACGCCCGCGCGCCAAGGCCGTCAATGCCGCCTTACCGAAGGCGCCCCTGTATAAGAACAGCGGCGATGCCGGTCAAGCGCCGACGCGAGATCGAAAAATTCAAACGAACCTGGATATCGGACTTTCGCGGTCCCGGCGGCTTACCACATCCATGCCGTGGTCTTCATGGCCTGGATCGGCATTTATCTGGCCCAGCATGTCACGGCCTCGGCAGGCAATTGGACGCTTCACGCGAAATTCGGGAAGATCGCGTATATCTGGGTGCCGCTGATGGTGGCTTTCGGGACAGCCGTGATGATCGTGGTCGCGAGACGGACCGGCGGGCCGTTCTTCTTTCACGTTAGCGAGTTTCTCTGGAGCAACATCATGACGCTCTGGTGCTTCGGTGGCCTCGCGTGGTGGGCCTTGCGGAGACGGCGCTATACCGGGTGGCACCGCCGGCTGATGCTGTGTTCCATGGCGATACTCACAGGTCCCGGATTGGGCAGGCTTCTGCCCCTGCCGCTGATGATACCTTTCGCATGGTCCATTACAGTTGCGATTACGATGATCTTTCCGCTTGTTGGAATGATCGCGGACCAGCGCACAACCGGTAAGGTCCACCCCGCCTATTGGTGGGGCTTTGGCATCTACGCTGCCGTTTTCCTGATTTCGATCGCCATAGCCTACAGCCCTTTCGGCATCGGCGTGACGGAGAGCCTGATCGCCGGAACACCGGGCGCAGACCGTCCGATGCAGGCTTTCCTGCCACCTGGCTTCACGATGTAGGAACGCCCTCGCCTTCCCGTCCGTTCGCTCTATAAGCGCACACACACGGAACCGACGGGATACAGAATGACCGCACAGACCGACCTGCCGACCGGACAGGATTTGCTCGCCGAGATCGATCGTCTCCGCAAGGAGAAGAACGCGATCATCCTCGCGCATTATTACCAGACGCCCGACATTCAGGACATCGCCGACTTCGTCGGGGACAGCCTTGAACTCAGCCGCAAGGCGGCCGAAACCGACGCCGACGTGATCGTATTCTGCGGGGTGAAGTTCATGGCCGACACGGCCAAGATCCTCAGCCCGGAAAAGATCGTCGTGCTGCCCGACATGGATGCAGGCTGCAGCCTCGAAGACAGCTGTCCGCCAGACAAGTTCAAGGCCTTCCGCGAAAAGCACCCCGATCATATCGCGCTGACCTACATCAACTGTTCGACAGAGGTTAAGGCGCTTTCGGACGTCATCGTTACCAGTTCATCGGCCGAAACGATCATCAGCCAGATCCCGGAAGACCAGAAGATCATCTTTGGCCCCGACCGCCATCTGGGCGGTTACATGAGCCGCAAGTTCAATCGCGAAATGCTGCTGTGGCCGGGCGTGTGCATCGTCCACGAGGCTTTCAGCGAAACCGAATTGCTCAAGCTCAAGGCGAAACATCCCGATGCGCCGATTGCCGCGCATCCCGAATGCCCGCCGACGATCGTCGAACATGCCGACTATGTCGGCTCCACCAGCGGAATCCTGCAGTTTGCGGAGACTTTCGAAGGCGACACGCTGATCGTCGCGACCGAGCCGCACATCATGCACCAGATGGAAAAGGCGCTGCCCAACAAGACCTTCATCGGCGCGCCCGGTGCGGACGGCAACTGCAGCTGCAACATCTGTCCGTACATGGCGCTCAACACGATGGAAAAGCTCTACGCCTGCCTGCGTGATCTCGAACCGCGGATCGAGATCGAGGAAGGGCTGCGCCTCAAGGCCAAGCAGAGCCTCGACCGCATGCTCGAAATGGCCAGCGGCACGATCGGCAAGGGCGATCTGGGCCGCGTATAGGTTACTATTTCAGGGAGAGAATTGATGGTCGCACGTCTGGCGCTGGCCGCCGCGCTCGTTTTCGCCGCCGCACCGATCGCGGCGCAGGAGAGCGATGCGGAGGATCCGTATATCTGGCTCGAGGAAATCCAGGGTGAGCGCGCGCTGGCCAAGGTCGACCAGTGGAATGCCGATACCGAAGCGGTGCTGACCGCGCAGGCGGAATATCCGCTGGCCAAGGCCTGGGCCAGGCAGATCCTCGACGACACGCGGCAGATCGCCATGCCCGATGCGATCCAGGGCGACATGGTCACGAACCTGTGGCGCGACGCGGACAATCCGCGCGGGCTGTGGCGGATAGCCAGCCTCGACAGCTATCTTGCCGGCACGCCGGAATGGCGCACGCTGATCGATGTCGACAAGTTGGGCGAGGACGAGGGCCAGAGCTGGGTGTGGCACGGCGCCAACTGCCTTGCGCCCGAATACACCCGCTGCCTTGTCTCACTCAGCCCGGGCGGCACCGATGCCGACGTGGTCCGCGAGTTCGACATCTCGACCGGCGCTTTTGTCGAAGGCGGGTTCACCCTGCCCGAAGCCAAGTCCAATGTCGCCTGGTATGACGAGAACACGCTGTTCGTCGGCACTGACGAGGGCCCCGGATCGCTGACCGATTCGGGAACGACGATACTGCCGGCGAAGTGGATCACGGCCCCGACGCCGTACTCGCGGATGATTTTGTCAATGAGCGCCTGATCGGCGATGTCGCCTTCGATCAGGGGGACGCCATCAGGCAGCGCCTGGCGGCGTCCGGTGGACAAGTCGTCCACCACCACCACCCGATATCCCACTTCGATCAGGGC
>CATMNW010000373.1 GCA_950071875.1 uncultured Erythrobacteraceae bacterium
GTCGAAATGCGCCACAAGCCGTTCGTGCTGTGGATCGAGGATCTCTCGGCGCCCGATCCGGCGCATATCCTCAACCTGTTCGGCCTGCTGCCGTTCACGCCGCCGGCGCTGCTGGCGATCGGCCCGCTCGCGATCCTGCTCGGCCTGACGATGTTCCTGCAGTTCCGCATGAACCCGATTGCCGATCCGGTGCAGGAACAGATCTTCAAGATCATGCCGTGGGTGCTGATGTTCGTGATGGCACCGTTCGCCGCGGGCCTGCTGCTCTACTGGGTGACCAACAACATCCTGACGCTGGCGCAGCAGAAATATCTCTATTCCAAGAACCCGCAGCTGCGCGAACAGGCGCTGAAGGAGAAGGAAGAGAAGCGGCGCAAGCTGGCCGAGGCGAAGGGTCAGTAGGTGGAGCCCGATCCCGAGCTCATCGAACGTGCGCGGAAACTGTTTTCCGGTCGTGTCGATTTCCTGCTCTCAGCCCCGCAGCTCAAGTTCCTGCCCGAACCGGACTTCCCGGAGATCGCCTTCGCGGGCCGATCGAACGTGGGCAAGAGCTCGCTGATCAACGCGCTCACGGGCAGGAAGGCGATCGCACGCACCTCGGTCACGCCGGGGCGCACGCAGGAACTGAACCTGTTCGAGATCGGCAACCCGACCCAGCTGCGGCTGGTCGACATGCCCGGCTACGGCTTTGCCAAGGCACCGCCCAAGGTGGTCGAGAAGTGGAAGAAGCTGGTCCGCTCCTACCTCCGCGGGCGCCCGGTGCTCAACCGCGCACTGGTGCTGGTCGACGCGCGGCGCGGGATCACCAGGCACGACGCCGAGATGATGGACATGCTCGACGAGGCTGCGGTCGGCTACCGCGTGGTCCTGACCAAGGCCGACAAATTGAAGGCGAGCGAGCTCGACAAGGTCGCCGAAGCGACCGCTTTGGCGCTGGCGAAGCGTCCCGCCGCCTTCCCGGTTCTGCATGTCACCTCGAGCGAGAAGGGCATGGGCATCGCCGAGCTGCGCGCAGCCGTGCTCAGCGACAGCGAACTCTAACGAACGACTGCTCTTCAGCCTCCCACGGGAGGCTCGAAATGACTGGGTTTGGGTGGAAAGCTGACTCTAGGTTCGTTGCCAGACCCTGTCTTCGAAGGAACAGACTGGCGGTCTCAGGTTTTGACTGACCGAAAGGCCAATTTCATGTTTCCACGTATCCTTGCCCTCTCCCTGTTAACGGCAACGATCGCGAACTGCTCTCCAAACAATTCGGAGCGTGCGCGAGCAGGGGGCGGTGATCAGATGAGCATGATGGGTGAAGGCGATGTGCCCGACCAGGGCAATGGCGGGATGATGAATCGCGGCATGATGGATGACGCCGGGTCAATGGGCGACATGATGACCATCCGGCGACTGCTTTCGAACCATGAGCAAATCGAACGCGAGGTGCAAAACATTCCGGGCGGAGTGCGCAGCGTGACCGTGAGTGACGACCCCAAAATCACCGAACTGATCCGTCGCCACGTGAGGGAGATGAAGGCCCGCTATAGCCGAGGGCAGCCGATCCGGATGATGGATCCGCTCTTTCGTGAACTGTTCCGTCATCGGGATCGCGCCACACTGACGATCGAAGATATCCCTGGCGGAGTGCGAGTGTCGCATACATCCGACGATCCCGAGGTCGCCTCGCTTATTCGGCAGCACGCTCATAGGTTCGTAAGCGAGGCCGCCGAGCAGGGCATGGAGCGGGTGATGCAACCGACGGAACTACCCGAAGGGTATGCACCGGCGAACTAGGGCAGATCGTTGCCGGCACCTTTCTTACCCTGAGTGTCAGCATCCATGTCTTTGCCTTTGCAGCAACAACAGCCTTCACCCTTCGCCATCTTTTCGCAGCACGCCATTTTTGTTTTGGCTGGAGGAGGGCTTAAAGGCTGCGATTCCGGAGCGGGCGCCGATTGAGCGGCGACGCTGGCGGCGATCAAAGTCGTAACGATCATGTGTAGTCTCCTGACATTATGAGGCCCTCCTGGGGCTTGGTTCAACCAATCAGGCGGTTGTAAGTTGCGGCGATAGCGACCGCGATCAGGCCAGCGCCTAGGGACCAAGCAAGAAGGCCGAATGCAAAGCCGGTGAAGTCGAGTTGCCAGCCCATTTGGCTTAAATCGGCGTGGACCATGTCACCTGTCATTTGCATCATCGACCCCGGCATCCCCAGAATGAACAGGCTGCAGATCACCCACGCCACGGCAAAGACGGCTGCAGTGGCAAATCCGAGTTTGATGGCATCTATCTTCATGACGCTCTCCTCTTCGGTGGCGAATGCATAGCAGACGCAGAGTCGATTGGGTTTGATCGGGATCAATCGCTCCGACCTGAAAACGTCCGCAATCGGGTCGTTAGCCGACAGACCGCTTTTCGTTAAATCTAGCCGATAGTTGACGGTCCGCGAACGGCCTAACACAAGGACATTACGATGGGACTAGCCCCTGCATAGGCCCTCGATTTGCTAACCGCCAAGTTGCAGTATCATTTCGATACCGAGATACTCGTAGCGTCCAGAATCACGCGGACGGTCTCCTCTGGCTGATCCCACATCGGAAAGTGTCCGCTACGCTCGAACCAGTGCATCGTCGCTTCAGGAAAGGCTTTGATCGCGCGATCCGCCTGCTGGGGTAG
>CATMNW010000374.1 GCA_950071875.1 uncultured Erythrobacteraceae bacterium
CAGCGTCGCACCCTGCTCGATCCCGCCGCTAGCCGTTTCGGTCAGGCCGTATTGTTCGAGCTGATAATCGTAATAAGCGTCGGCCAGCGCAGCGAGGCGCTCGTCGGCGGAGTCCTGCGCTGCAAGCGGGGTCGCAAAAGCGGCAGCGACGAGGACCGCCGCTCCATGAATGGCAGTCCTCATCGTTTCTCTCCCGTAGTTTTGGATCAGTCCGGCTTCTTCGCCACGCCGACCATGGCGGGACGCAGCAGGCGGTCCTTGATCATGTATCCGGCCTGCATTTCCTGCACGATGGTGCCGGGCTCGGCATCGTCGGTCGGAATTTCCATCATCGCCTGATGCTGGTTCGGGTCTAGCGGCATCCCCTTGGCGGCGATGCGGGTGATCCCGTTCTGCCCGAACACCTTGTCCAGTTCGCGCATGGTCGCTTCGATACCGGCGATGAAGTTCTTCGCCTTGTCGCTTTCGCGCAGTTCCTCCGGTACGTGCTCGAGCGCCCGCGAGAGGTTGTCGGCAACGCTGAGGATATCGCGGGCGAAGCTCGTCGCCCCGTAATTGCGCGCGTCCTGTACGTCCTTTTCCAGGCGGCGGCGCACGTTTTGCGTTTCGGCGCGGGCATAGAGGACGTCCTGCATGGCCTTGTCGAGGTCGCCCTTGAGATTGGCCAGCGCGTCTTCGAGACCGGTTTCATCTTCATCGGCCGGACCATCGTCGCGCAGGTGTTCGGGTACGCCTTCCATCTCGCGTGCCACGGCTTCGTCGACCGCCTTGTCCTGCGGTTCTTGCTTGTTTTCGTCGTTCACTGGAGAAACCCTGTTAGCCTATTCGTTTGCCCAAGGATCGGGCCGTGAAATCCACCATGGGGACGACCCGCGCGTAATTCAACCGAGTCGGACCGATGACGCCCAGCACGCCGACTACCTTGCCCTCGCGGTCGCGATACGGCGATGCGATGACCGATGAACCGGATAGCGAGAACAGCCGGTTCTCGCTGCCTATGAAAATCCGCATGGCTTCGGCACGTCGGGCGCGTTCCAGCAACCCTGCTACTGATTGTTTGCTTTCGAGATCGTCGAGCAGCGAGCGGACGCGTTCGATATCTCCCAAGGCAGTCTCGTCGAGAAGATTGGCCTGTCCGCGAACAATCAACACCGGACGCTTTGCTGCATCTTCGCTCCACGTAGCGAGGCCGCGCGCGACGAGGTCGCTGCTCGCTTCGTCCAGCGCCGTCTTCCCGGTCGCAATTTCCTGTTCGATCAAGACAGCGGCTTCACCGAGTGTGCGCCCTGTCGTTCGTGTGGTCAGGTAATTGCTGGCCTGTTCAAGCGAGGTACCTAGCGCCTCGGCCGGGAGGGAGATTATCCGGTTCTCGATATGTCCGTCCTCGCCGACCAGAACTGCCAGGACGCGGTTGGCGTCGAGTGCGGTCAGAGACACTTGCGCAAGGCGTGGCTCACGGGTCGGCACCATGACCATTCCGGCCGCTCCCGACAGGTCGGACAGCAGAGCACTGGTTTCTTCCAGTGCACGCTCGATCGGGCCGGGATCGGAAAGCCGTTGCTCGATTGCAGCGCGCTCCTCGCGTGTCGGCTCTGCCACTTGCATCATCGCATCGACGAACAGGCGCAAGCCTGTCTCGGTCGGCATGCGCCCTGCGCTGGTATGCGGGGCGGCCAGCAGACCGCGTTGCTCGAGTTCTGCCAGGACGGAACGGATCGAAGCGGGTGACAGGTTGACCTTGCCTTCGCCTGCCAGCGCCTTCGATCCCACCGGCACACCGCTGTCGAGATACCCTTCGACCACGAGCCGGAATATTTCGCGGGCGCGGTCTGACAGGTCGGTGAGCGGTGGAGAATTCATGGTCTCTATCTAGCCCCTCCCCTTGCAGCCGCAACACCCATGCGCCAAACGCACGCTTGAGATTCGACTGCATTGGAGAACCTGAATGCGACCTTCCGGACGTGCGCCCGACGAAATGCGCGCCATCACCATCGAAACCGGCTACACCAAGCATGCAGAGGGTAGCTGCCTGATCAGCTTCGGGGAAACGCGTGTGCTCTGCACCGCGTCTGTCGAAGAACGGATCCCGCCGTGGCTGCGCGGAAAAGGCGAAGGCTGGGTAACGGGTGAATATTCGATGCTTCCGCGCGCCACGCACACTCGCGGCCAGCGTGAGGCTGCCAAGGGCAAGCAGAGCGGCCGGACGCAGGAAATCCAGCGCCTTATCGGCCGTTCCTTACGCGCCGTGGTCGATCACAAAAAGCTCGGCGAGCGTCAGATTACGCTCGATTGCGACGTGATCCAGGCAGACGGCGGAACGCGCACGGCGTCCATATCGGGTGCCTGGGTAGCGCTGCGCCTTGCGGTCAATGGACTGTTGAAGTCGGGCGCGATCACGGAGGATCCGATCACCGCTAAAGTCGCGGCGATTTCCTGTGGCGTCTACAAGGGCACGCCGGTGCTCGACCTCGACTATCCCGAAGACAGCAATGCCGATGCTGATGCCAATTTCGTGCTGATCGAGGGTGGCAAGATCGCAGAGGCACAGGCCACTGCCGAGGGTGCCCCCTATGACGAGGAAGCTTTCCTGCGTCTTCTGCGCCTCGCGCAGATGGGCTGCGCGGAAATCTTCAAGGCGCAGGACGAGGCGACCCGCAAGT
>CATMNW010000375.1 GCA_950071875.1 uncultured Erythrobacteraceae bacterium
ACGGCTTTCGAGAGTCTTCTGGCCCGCTGCGGTTTGCAGGTCGAGATCGGC
Organism: uncultured Erythrobacteraceae bacterium; assembly: GCA_950071875.1. Classification (GTDB taxonomy): domain Bacteria; phylum Pseudomonadota; class Alphaproteobacteria; order Sphingomonadales; family Sphingomonadaceae; genus Qipengyuania. The sequence continues at coordinate 52 of CATMNW010000375.1, forward strand.
ATAGGTCACATGGACCGTTTCCGCGCTCGCGCTTGAAGCGGACAGCGCGACTCCGGCGGCAGCAACAGTGGCTAGGATTGTCTTCATGGTATCTTCTCCGGGTCTGCGGCGGACCCGATCAATAGGGGGGGGGAGAGGTCCGCCGCAGTCACTGTATTACCCGGCTACAACTGTAACTGCACGCCCGGTTCGATCAGTGTCGGGCGGATTTGGACCGGGAGCGCAACGGCGCCGATGAATGGCATTTGGCAATCGGTGAGCGACGAGCCTAAGACGTTCATCTGATGTTGCTCGCCATACTTTTCGCGCTCGGGACGGCCAATTTCGCTATCAACAAAGCGGTAATCGAGTCGGAACATCCGCTTCTGGATACGCTGCCAACCTTTTTGCGGGCTGCGGGAGGTCGAGCTACCCTCGGTTTCGAGTTTATCGTCCTTCTTGCAGCCATGATGTTTGCTGCGCACGGCTGGACTACCGCCGCCTGGGCCTATGTACTATACAGCGCACTCAACGGCATAATGGCGTGGATTGTCCTCAACCATCGCTTTTGATCGGGTGGAACCGAACTCTTGTTCCGATGCTTTCCCAACCATGGGCGCAGCAAATTCCTGGCTGATCGTAAATTCGCGCAGCGGCAGCAATTCCGATGCGACATGTAATGCGCTGCTTGAGGCTCTGCGTAGCAGGGGGCTGGAGCCAAGCAGGATCGTCGAATTTCCTAAAGACAGCCTGCCCACACCTCGGATCCTCGATAGCGAGAATGTCCAGAGACTGGTTGTTTTCACAGGGGACGGCAGTCTCAATGCAATCATAGACGCCGTTTCGGGTTGGTCGGGCGAGCTATTGGTATTGCCAGGTGGCACGATGAATCTTCTATGTGTGCGGTTGCACGGCCAAGAACCGGACTGTCCGGCAATTCTCGATTGCATCGCGCGCGGCGCTTATCGACCCGTTCGTCCGGCCATGGCTTGCTGCAGCGCGGGCAGAGCCCATGCCGGACTGCTGGTCGGACCTGGCACCGCTTGGGCGAACGTGCGCGAAGCCATGCGGGAATTCGATGTTGCAGGCCTTGCCCAAGGTGCGGGTGAAGCGCTTGCGGTGTCGACCTCCGGCTCCAGGGTGCGTTTGCAGCAACCGGCGGTCGGGCATCCGGAGGGATATCCCTTGATCGAGATCACGCCGAGCCATCGCGGCATGCAAGTCGATGGCTACAGAAGTGAAAACCCAGGGGATTTCCTGAAGCAGAGCTGGGCAGTCCTGCGGCGACGCTTCCGCGAGGGACCGCACGAGCGCCTCGGCCTGCTCGACACCCTCGTGATAGAAAACTGTGGTGGTGAGCCACTCGACATTCTCATCGACGGGGAGCCAGCACAGCTCGAGAGCCGAGCCGAATTCACTGTAGCTCCGTGCACAGTCGATCTGCTAGCGACCGCCCATGGCTTCTGATTTCCGGCGCATCTTTCACCTTTCCGATATTCACTTCGGCCTCGAGAACAACCGCGCCCTCGATTGGGTGAAGCAGGAAGTATCCGAAAAGCGTCCCGATGCCGTGGCGATAACGGGCGATCTTACCATGCGCGCCCGTCATCGCGAGTTTGCTGCGGCAACGCACTGGATCAATTCGCTGGAAGCTCCGGTTACTGTCGAAGTCGGCAATCACGACATGCCGTACTTCAACCCGATCGAACGCTTTTTTGCGCCCTATCGGCGGTTCCATGGAATGGAAGAGAAGGTCGAAAAGGAACTCGATCTGGGAGACCTTGTCATCGTGCCTTTGAAGACAGCGGTGCGAATGCAACCGCGCCTCAACTGGTCGAAGGGCTGGGTAAGCCAGCGCGCTCTGGAAAAATGCCTTTCAGCACTCGATTCGTTGCCGACCGGAAAACGAGCGCTAGTGACGGTCCACCATCCGCTGCGTGAGGTGGGCACTCAGGGAACTGCTCTGACGAAGAATGGTGACATGGCCTTGCGTGCTTTGGCCAAACGCAACGTCGAGGCAGTTTTATCCGGCCATGTGCACGACGCTTTCGACATCATGGAAGATACTGTTGAAGGCCCGGTCCGCATGATCGGAGCTGGTACGCTGTCCAAGCGGACACGCTCGACACCGCCAAGCTTCAACGAGATCGAATGGAATGGAGAACGGCTGACCGTTTGCGTGCGCAACCTCGAGGATGTCGAGACATCGGACATGCAGATCGACGACGTTCCCGAGAACGCGCTTCCGCCGCGTCATGAAGGCGATCCGGTCGCCCCGGTTCGTCAGATACCGCGGGTGGATCCGCCTGTACGTTAACAGCTGCAGGTCGCCAGGCTGTCGAAGGCGCCTACTACACCACCGCATTCACCCTTCCGCGCTCCCATCGTATAAACAAAAAGGGCGGCTCCTCGCGGAACCGCCCTCCTTCGTGATCGAATATGATCGGATAGGGTTTTAGCGCTTCGAGAACTGGAAGCTGCGGCGTGCCTTGGCGCGGCCGTACTTCTTACGCTCGACCACACGGCTGTCGCGGGTGAGGAAGCCGGCAGCCTTGACGGTGCTGCGCAGGGC
>CATMNW010000376.1 GCA_950071875.1 uncultured Erythrobacteraceae bacterium
CATCGGACCGGGCGAAGCGGTGTATGTGCCCGTCATGGCTCCGCATTTCGTGCGCAATGGCGAGGAAAGCTCCATCTCGCTTTCGATTACCTGGCGCAGCGAATGGAGTTATGCCGAAGCGGATGCGCGCTGTTTCAACGGCCTTGTGCGCAAGCTGGGCTTCTCACCCGCAGCACCGCGTCGCTGGCCCGACGGTGACCCTCTAAAAGCGTTCGCGTATCGCGCGTTCCGGAAGGTTTCCAGAAGGCGATAGCGCGCGCGCCTGTATTGCCGCGACATTGCCCGGGAACCGCACCCGGCGCGCTTGACGTAAACGTAATGCGCCCGCAAAGCTTTGCAGGTGGATACCGAACCAAAACCCGAAGCTCTCGTAGAAGACTTCATTCGCCTTCTTACCGTCACCCGCGATAGCGAGGACGGCTTCTCCGGCAAGAAGCAGCCCGACGGTGTGGGCCGCGTGTTCGGCGGACAGGTGATCGCCCAGGCATTGCAGGCGGCGCAGGTGACCGCGCCAGATGGCCTCGAAGCGCATTCGCTCCACGCCTATTTCCTTCGCGGCGGCAAGGAGGGGGTCGATATATCCTACGATATCGCGCGCGATTTCGACGGCCGCAGCTTCGCCAACCGCCGTGTTGTCGCCAGCCAGATCGACGACGATGGCAGCGCGCGCCCGATCCTCAATCTCACCGCCAGTTTCCAGAAGCCCGAAGAAGGGCTCGCGCATGACGATGTTACCATGCCGGATGTCGCCCCGCCCGAAGACCTGCGCAGCGACATGGAAATGCGCCGCAGAATGGTCGAACGCGCGGGTGACCGCATGAGCGAACAGCAGCGCGCACTTGTCCTGCGCCCCCGTCCCATTGACATGCGCACGGTCGACCGACTGCACTGGATGAACAGCGAACCGCGCGAACCGCGCGCGCATAGCTGGTTCCGGACGGTCGCCCCGCTGCCCGCGATAGAGGACAACGCAGCCCTGCACCGTGCGGTCATCGCCTATGCCAGCGACTACACGCTGTTGGGGACCAGCGCCCTGCCGCACGGCCTGTCATGGATGCGCGGCGAACTGGTGGGTGCCAGCCTCGATCACGCGATCTGGTTCCACCGCCCGGCGCGCGCCGACGAATGGCTGCTCTATGCCACCGATGCCCCGTGGAGCGGCGGCGGACGCGGCTTCAACCGTGGCCGCATTTTCAACCGCGCCGGCGAACTGGTCGCCAGCGTTGCGCAGGAAGGCATGATGCGAAAGCGGGTCAAGAAGGGCGATTGAACCCCGCTACTGTCCCGCCAGCGCATCTTCGATCGCCGGTAGTGGCACCAGTTTGAAGTTCTGCGCGTACCCGCCGTTTACGCCGTCTTGTGCCACGAACAGCCCTGGTGTCGCAAATTGATCGGTGTGGCCTTCCATGGACCGCCTGGCCAATTTCGCGAGGCTGTGACTTTCCGCCGGACAGCACGCAAAACCGTACATCGGGCGGGCTCCGGCTGTGGCCTTCGCGGGCCGGAAGTCCACAGTGGTGGCGCGGTTCCGGGAACAGACGATGGCAAAGAGCCCGGCCCCGCTATCATCAGCGGACCGATGTAGGAAAACCCGGATTTCCGACCGGCTGCCTTCGCGTCAGTCGCCTGCGTCAATTCCAGGGACCGATGGTTCGATGGAACCGAGCTCCGGCTCATGCACTTCGACCTGTCCCCTGCCCAGATGGCTCTTGCGGTACCCGTAGAACGCATAGATCACGAGGCCGACGGCAGCCCAGACGGGCAGCACGAGCATCGCCTCGCTCGGCAGGTTGAAGAACAGGAACAGCGTTCCCGCCATCGTCGCCGGACCCACGAACCACAGGGCGGGAGTGCGAAAGCTGCGCTGCCGGTCCGGTTCGGCCCGCCGCAACAACATCACCGCCAGCGCGACCATGAAGAAAGCGTAGAGCGTACCTGCATTCGCGATATCGGCCAGCTGGCCGACCGGCAGGAAGGCGGCAGCAGAGGCAACGACGGCGCCCGTGATGGCCGTGACGATGTGCGGCGTCTTCCACTTCGGATGGATGCGAGACAATACCTCGGGCAGCAGGCCGTCGCGGCTCATCACGAAGAAGATGCGCGTCTGCGCGAACAGCAGGATCAGGATCACCGAAGGGAGCGCGACAAAGGCCGCGATGCCCAGCATGTTGCCGATGCTCGAATAGCCGATCCGGCGAAGAACATGCGCCAATGCCTCGTCCGAACAGACCAGGCGGTCGGCGAATTGCGCCATGCCGCACTGGCGGGCCAGTTCTTCCGAACCTGCAGGAAAGGGAATTCCGTCCGGCCCGACAATGGGCTGGCCGCCGATCGTCCCGATCGCGCCCGCGGCGACCAGGACGTAGAACAGCGTGCAAAACGCAAGGCTGCCGATCAGCCCGATCGGAACATTGCGCTGCGGGTTCTTGGTTTCCTCTGCGGCGGTCGAAACCGCGTCGAAGCCGACATAAGCGAAGAAAATCGTCGCCGCCGCACCGACTGCACCCAGCCCCGATCCGAAACCCCCGAAAAGACCGGCCGGCAGCAGCGGGTTGAAACGCTCCATCTCCGCCTGCGGCAGGGTCAGCAGGATGAAG
>CATMNW010000377.1 GCA_950071875.1 uncultured Erythrobacteraceae bacterium
TTTTGAAAACGATGGTGCTGCCATCGGGAGAAAAGCGCGGGTTCGCGTAGTGGCCCCGCATGGCCGTGACGGTGCGGGCGCCCGAACCGTTGGCGTTTGCGGTCATGATCTGGCCAAGCTGGCCATCAGTCCACCGCACATAGGTGATCCGCCGACCGTCGCGCGACCATGAAGGCCACAGTTCGAGCGCATCGTCGTTGCCGGACGTGAGGCGCCGGGCCGTGCCCCCTGCCACAGGCTTTGCGTAAAGCTTGCCGAGGCTTTCGAATATCACTGTCCGGCCGTCGGGCGATACGCTGGCGAAGCGCGGGATCTTGGCGGTAAAGCTGTCAGGCGATACCGGAATGACCGGATGCGGGGCATCCGCAATCCCGCGCGTATCGTCGATGGTGAAGGGAATGTCGCGCACATCGCTGCCATCGGCTGCGACCCGCTTCAGCTTTCCGCCTGCCCAAAGCACGATGGAGCCGCCGTCCGGCATCCAGTCCATCAGCGGATAGAAGCCATGGACAGCCCAGGTTTCCTGCATGTCCATGTCGAGATCGCCGTAGATCATGCGCTGCTGGCCGCTGGCCAGATCCTTTACCCACAGCTCCGTCTGATCCTTGTCACGGCGGATGAAGGCAATGCTCCGGCCGTCCGGCGACGGTTGCGGCCGCACTGCGCCGCCAAAGCCGCTTACGGTCGTGGTGACTTCGCCGGTCGCCAGGTCGTAACGCTCGATCGCGAAGGTCCCTTGAGTGGAATCCTGCGCATATTCGAAAGTGTTTCCGCCCGTGACGTTACGCGAATAGTACACTGCCGCGCCGTCGGGCGAATAGACCGGTTCACCTAGTTCCTTCTGCAAGGACTCGTTGGCGCGCTCCACTAGCTTCACGCCGCCGCCACCCGAAACGTGGTACAGCCAGATCTCGCCCGTGCCGAGCGAACGCTGGGTGGTGAAATGCTTCTTGGCGACGATGTAGTTTCCATCCGGAGACCAGCTGGCCTGGTTGAGGAGCCTGAAATCTTCCTTCGTCAGCTGGCGCTTGTCCGACCCGTCGGCATTCATGATCCAGATATTGTCGCCGCCACCGCGGTCGCTGGTGAACGCAATGCGGCGCCCGTCCGGCGAGAACCGCGGCTGAACTTCCCAGGCAAGGCCTTCGGCAATGCGTGTCGGAGTTCCGCCCGCAATCGGCATCGTATAGATGTCGCCAAGCAGTGCGAAGGCGATGGGGCGCCCATCCGGCGCCACGTCGACATCGATCCAGGTGCCTTCACTGGTCCGGATCGGTACCTGCCGAATTGTCGCTCCGCGCGGGGCCAGCACATCCCATTTCTCTTCTTCGCTGGCGGCAACCGGATTGGCGGTTGCGGGTGCTGCGCTGACGGCGACACCGCTGCCTTCTGCAGGACCTTCACCTTGCGAAGCATCGACTTCCTGTTCCTCGACAGGGTTCGGGCTGGGCTCTGCATCCTGTGCATGCGCTGCCTGGGCCGCGAACAGCACGGCAAGCACTGAGGCAATCGAAGTCTTCATGGGTTTCTCTCCGGTAAGGAAATTCAATACTTCAGCCGACGCTTGCGCGATCGACGAGATGTACGGCGACCCGACGCTCGGGTCTCTGGTCTTCTGGCGCGAGTGCGGTTTCCACCAATAGCATGCCGGCCTGGGCGAAATCGGGCTGAACCGTCGTCAGGGGAGGCGAACTGAACGCACCCGACCCCAGCCCGTCGAAACCGATCACACCAACGTCTTGCGGAACTTTTATGCCCCTGGCCGACAGTTCCTCCAGCGCCCCGAGCGCCATGGCGTCGCAGGCAAAGAAAAGGCCGTCGAAGGGCGTGCGGCTATCAAGCAGTTGCACGATGGCATTGCGCCCCTGCGAAACACGGTCGGCGCCGTCGCTTACCAGAGGGTCTGCAACCGAAAGGCCGACCGCTTCGGCAGCCCTGCAATAGCCTTCGTACCGTTCGCGGAACTGGCGCTGCGACGATGCCGTATCGCCGACGAAGATAATGTCCTTCGCACCTGCAGCCACTAGTCTCTCGACCGCAAGACGGCCGCCTTCGGAGTTATCCGACCGTACCCAGACGCTGTCGTCGAACGGCGATCCCCAGAATGCTATCGTGCCTGCTTCTTCGGCACATTCCCGAAAATACTCCCAGGCTGCCGAATTGGTTGCCGTGCCGATGACAACAACGCCATCGGCCTGACGGCGGGCGACATAGTGCCCGAAGAGCTCTTCAGGCTTGGCCTGGAAGGAGACGAGCGCTTCATAGCCGCGCTCTGCTGCTGCGGCGCATGTGCTGCCCAACAGGCTATAGTAGAACGGATTGATTGCAGCGGGTCCTTGCCCTTCACGACCAATGACCACGACCGCGATCGTGCCGGTTTCGCCGCGGCGGAGGCCGGCCGCGCGCGCGTTGACGTGATATCCCAGTTCCTCCGCCGCCAGTTCGACCCGCCGGCGCGTCGCCTGCGTGATCGTCTCGCTCCCTGAAAGGGCGCGGCTGACCGTCGACTGGCTGACCCCTGCGCGTTCGGCCACATCGATCGATGTGACCCGCCGTGGCGCAGAATTTCCCCCGTTATTCATTCCGTGCAGG
>CATMNW010000378.1 GCA_950071875.1 uncultured Erythrobacteraceae bacterium
CCGGCTGGCGGACGACTATTATTCCATTCGCGGCGACTTGCGCATCGGCGGGCTGCTGAATGTCGGCACGCAGGCGTCGCTGGTTCGACTGGCCAGCGGGGATTTCGTATTCCTGGACAGCTATACGCTACCCGACGCGATCCGCAGCGAAATCGATGCGCTGACCGATGATGGCAAGAAGGTGAAGGCCATTCTCAACCTTCACCCCTACCACACGCTGCACTGCGAATGGATGCACCAAGCCTATCCGCAGGCCGAACTTTACGGCACACAGCGCCACGTGGAAAAGTTTCCCGACCTGCCCTGGCAGGACACCAAGTGCGAGGACGAGGCCCTGCAAGAGGCTTTCGGTGAAGATCTTGCCTTCTCGGTACCCGATGGCGTGCCTCTCGTTTGCTCGGATGAAAGCGTACACTTTTCCTCGGTCCTTGCCCTGCACAAGAAGAGCGGGACGATCCATGTCGATGATACCTTCGTCTATCTGGAAAAAGGTTTTCCCCTTTCTCTGCTGCCGATGACGGGCCGGCTCGGCTTCCACCCTACGCTGGCAAAGGCTCTCGAAAAACGTGCCGGTGCGGCGGACGAATTGCGCCAATGGGCGATCGATCTCGGCATCGAATGGGCTGGAGCACGGCGCATTGCCGCCGCGCACAATGCCGTGATGGAGATGGCTGAAGGGGAATTTCCCGATCTTGTCGGTGCAGCGCTCGGGCGGGCAAAACCCGTGCTCGATGCGCATCGCGAGCAGTACAGTTAGGCGGTGGCCGCAACCAGCTGTCTGACCAACGGCAGCTGGTCATTACCGAAATACATGGCATCCCCGCCGACAAAGATCGTGGGCGAACCGAAAGCTCCGCGTTCGATTGCTTCGTCGGTATTGGCGCGCAAAAGGTCCTTGATCGGCTGGCTGTTCGTCCGGTCGGAAAAGGCAGGACCGTCGAGTCCTGCCGCGTCCGCGACTGCGACCAGCACGGCCGGGTCGTCGATATTGCGCGCGTCGGTAAAATACGCCTCGAAAGCTGCGTGGGCAAACCGTTCGAGCGCCGCCTGATCATCCTGCAGCGCGCAGCAGAACCGCATCGCGTTGACCGATTTGAGCGGATGAAATTCGCTGGGAAAGTTCATCCCGACGCCTGCAAGACGCGCCCATTCCTTCAACCAGCCGAAACTGCGTTCAAGCCTGGCAGCGTTTTCCGGTTTGCGACTTTCGTAAACCGACGGGTTCACGGCGTTGAACACGCCGCCGACCAGGAACGGGCGCCATTCGATAGAATAGTCGAGCCCTTCCAGCGCAGGCCGGATGTTCGCAAAGGCAAGGCGGGTCCACGGGCTCGACAGGTCGAAGAAGAATTCGATCCGGGCTGTCATTGCACCCTCGCCCTGGCAGTTCCGAACAGGTTCTTGCGCTCGTCTTCGCTCATTTCGCCGCGCCGCGCCATGTCTGCGCCCAGCGCCACTCCGCGGCGTAAGCCCTCACGCTGTTTGAGCGCATCGTACCATCGTTTCACATTCGGGAAGTCGGCCAGCGGGATACCCTGTGCCTTCCACGTCCGCACCCAGGGAAAGCAAGCCATGTCGGCAATTGTATAATCTGCCCCCGCCAGAAACTGCTCCTGTCCCAACCGCCGGTCCATCACGCCGTAAACCCGCAGCGCTTCGCGGTGAAAGCGCTCTATGGCGTATGGCAGTTTCTCTTCGGCATAGAGGTGGAAATGGCCGTGCTGCCCAAGCGTGGGGCCAAGATGTCCCACCTGCCAGAACAGCCATTGCCGCACGCGCGATTGCCCGCGCAAATCGGTCGGCAGGAAGCGCCCGGCCTTCTCCGCCAGATACAGCAGCACCGCACCCGATTCGAACACCGTCACCGGCTCGCCGCCGTCGCCGGGCGCGTGGTCGGTGATCGCGGGAATACGGCAAGGGGGATTGATCGCGAGATATTCTTGCGAATGCTGGTCGCCCGCTGCCAGATCAACCCAGCGCTGCTCGTAGGCGAGCCCGCATTCCTCGAGCATGATGGCCACCTTCCACCCATTGGGCGCAGGCGCGGTAAAGAATTCGATCACGCGGCAGTCTCTCCCCTTCTCTCTCGCCGGAGAGAATTCAGGTCCGGGCCGGACGATGCAAGCAAAAAGCCCCGGCGAGCGCGAGACTGCCGGGGCTTGTTGCGTTACACCGTCGAGCAAGAGCTTAGCGCAGGCTCACCACATTGTCCGCCGCAGGACGCTGGCGGCTGCCGTCGTAGAGGCTGGCCATCGGTTCGTCGGTGACGACCACGCGATCGGCAGCGCCGAAGCCGTTGAAATCGGTCTTCATCGCCGCGCCATAGGCACCGAGCATGCCGATCTCGATGAAATCGCCGGCCTGGATGTCCTCGGGCAGGACGAAGGGACCCTGCATGTAGTCGGCATCGTCGCAGGTCGGGCCGTAGAAGGCGAAATCCATCTCGGGCTTGATGAGGTCGTCCTCGAGCGCGCGGACGGGAAATTTCCAGTCCACATGCGCGGCATCGAACAGCGCGCCATAGGCGCCGTCGTTGATGTAGAGCTCGTCGCCGCGGCGCTTCTCGACCTTGACGATGAGCGACGA
>CATMNW010000379.1 GCA_950071875.1 uncultured Erythrobacteraceae bacterium
GGTGCATCGCCTCGCCGCGATGGAGCGCGGCGGAGACGATTACCGCCCGATGGCGCGGGTCGTCGACGAAAAGGCGATCGTCAACGCGGCGATCGGCCTCCTCGCCACCGGGGGATCGACCAATCACGCGATCCACATTCCCGCCATGGCGCGGGCCGCGGGGATCGTTTTCGACTGGAACGACCTCGCCGAATTGAGCCGGGTGGTTCCGCTGGTGGCGCGGGTCTATCCCAACGGGTCGGGCGACGTGAACCATTTCCACGCTGCGGGCGGCATGGCCTATGTCATCGGCACGCTGCTCGACGAAGGACTAGCACATGGCGACATCCTGACCGTTTGGGACGGCGGGTTCGAAGCCTATGCGAAGGAACCGGTCGAGACTGACGACGCAGTCGAGTGGCGCGATCCGGGCGAGAGCGGCGATGCCGACATGCTCCGCCCCGCCAGCGATCCGTTCCAGGCCGATGGCGGAATGCGTCTCGTCGAAGGCAATCTGGGGCGCGCCTGCTTCAAGTCATCCGCGGTAGAACGCGAACGCTGGACCATCGAAGCACCCTGTCGCGTTTTCCAGACGCAGCACGCAGTGAACGAAGCCTTCGCGAAAGGCGAACTCGATCGGGACGTGGTTGTTGTGGTCCGGTTCCAGGGGCCACGCGCGAATGGCATGCCCGAACTGCACAAGCTTACCCCTGCCCTGGGCGTACTCCAGGATCGCGGATACAAGGTAGCGCTTGTGACGGATGGGCGCATGTCGGGCGCCAGCGGCAAGGTCCCCGCCGCCATCCATTGCACGCCGGAAGCGCTGGGCGGGGGACCGCTTTCGAAATTGCAAGACGGCGATATGGTCAAGGTCTGCGCGGCTACAGGGACACTTTCGACCTCGGCCGATCTCGAGAGCCGAGATCCAGCGACCGAGCCTGATGCCGATAGCGGTATGGGCCGCGAGATCTTCGCGATGTTCCGCGCAAACGCGGATGGCGCCGAACAGGGAGCATCTTCCATGTTGGCGATGGCAGGGTTGTGAGTATGGATATCGTCAGTGTGGATATAGGCGGCACCCATGCGCGCTTTTCTATAGCCACCGTGTCCGACGACGGAACGATCACTCTGGACGAGCCCGAAACGATCCACACCAAGGATCACGCGAGTTTCCAGACTGCTTGGGAAGACTATCGCGAGCGCAAGGGAGGCACCCTGCCCCCACGCGTCGCAATGGCGATCGCTGGCCCCGTGGGTGGCGAAGTCATTCGCTTTACCAACAATCCCTGGATTATCCGCCCCGCTCTCGTCCGTGAGAAGCTCGGCGTCGAACACTATTGCATCGTAAATGATTTCGAAGCGGTCGCCCATGCGGTGGCGCGCGTAGATGAAAGCCACCTCATCCACCTGACCGGACCGCAAAAACCTCTTGCCCCGACAGGCCGTCTAAGTGTCCTGGGGCCCGGTACGGGACTTGGGGTCGCGCATCTTTATCGCGAGCCTGATGGAACCTATCGTGTCTCCGCAACGGAAGGCGGCCATATCGATTTCGCCCCCCTCGACCAGATCGAGGATGCAATCCTGGCGCGCCTGCGCAAGCGTCATACGCGCGTATCGGTCGAACGCGTTGTGTCCGGGCCGGCGATTTCCGACATTTACCAGACGCTGGCAGCGATGGAGGGCAAGCCGGTCGCCGAAGAAGACGATATCGCCATATGGACGCGCGGTCAGGACGGCAGCGACAGCCTGGCGGCGGCCGCAGTCGACCGGTTCTGCCTATCGCTTGGCAGCGTCGCTGGCGACATTGCGCTGGCACAGGGTGGGTTCGGCGGCGTCGTGATTGCAGGCGGCCTGGGATATCGCATTCGGGAAACGCTGTTGAAATCTGGTTTTTCCGAACGGTTCAAGTCAAAGGGCCGGTTCCAAGAATTGATGGCCGGTATTCCGGTCAAGCTCATAACTCATCCCCAGCCGGGCCTGTACGGGGCTGCGGCAGCTTTCGTGAGGGAATACGCATGAACATCTCCGACATCATGCAGGTTGCACCGGTAATCCCGGTGATTGTGGTCGATGAGGTGGAACATGCCCAGCCCCTTGCCAGAGCCCTAGTCGCGGGAGGGCTTAAAGTTCTTGAGGTCACCCTGCGGACACCCGCCGCACTCGACGCGATCCGCGCCATGAGCGAAGTCGATGGCGCGATCGTAGGCGCCGGGACCGTAACGAACGAACGCGAACTGGGCGACGCCATCGCGGCCGGGAGTAAATTCGTCGTCTCGCCGGGCCTTACCGAACCCCTCGGCCAGGCCGCCATTCGCGAGCGTATTCCCTTTCTGCCCGGCATCGCCAACGCGGGTGACATCATGCGCGGCCTTGATCTTGGGCTCACTCACTTCAAATTCTTTCCAGCAATGGCAGCAGGCGGGCTACCTGCGCTTAAAGCTCTTGCTGCGCCCTTCGGACAATGCCGTTTCTGCCCCACCGGCGGTATATCGCTCGCCAATGCAACCGACTGGCTGAACTTCGATCCGGTCCTTTGTGTAGGTGGCAGCTGGGTTGCTCCGCGCGGGCAAATTGACGAGGCACAGGTCACGCAACTGGCAC
>CATMNW010000380.1 GCA_950071875.1 uncultured Erythrobacteraceae bacterium
GGAAATTCCCATCGACTGCCAGCACGGCGGACAGCCCGCTGGCCTTGGTCCCGCCGTTGGGGATGAAACTGCCGATCTTCATGTCCTCCAGATCGACCGCGCGCGCGTCTATGCCGTGGAGCAGATCCTGCGCCAGTACAGCACGACCGTGCAGCAGATCGTGACGCAGGACGGCGTGGCCGTGCTCCTGTCGCCCGACAGCGTCCTTTACGCCCAGCAGGGTGCGGACATCACGCCCAAGGTCGTGACCGCGATCAACACCGCTCTGCCCAGCGTGCAGACCGCTATTCCTGCCGACTGGCAGCCGAGCCGTCAGGCGGTTGCGGTGTTCCAGCAGGTCCAGCAGCTGCTGATGGCCGCTGCCCAGCAGGCTGCACAGCAGCAGCAGCAGCCGCAGACCACCGGCGACTCGCGCATGTAATCGGTTCCCGCCCCCCGCGCGGGGGCGGGCCGATCGTTGAATCCATCCGACAAGGGGCAACCATGGCGGACGATACGTCTTTCGACATTACCAAGGTGCTGAAGGCGCTTCCGCACCGCTATCCGCTGCTTCTGGTCGACCGGGAATGCGAGCTCGAGAAGGGTGAGCGCATTCACGCCGTGAAGGGCGTGACTTTCAACGAGGAATTCTTCCAGGGGCACTTCCCGGGCCGTCCGATCATGCCCGGCGTGCTGCAGGTCGAAGCGCTGGCGCAGGCCGCCGCGATCCTCGGAATCGAAACGCTCGAACTCGCGGGTACGGGCAAGCTGGTCTATTTCATGGGGATCGAGAACGCCAAGTTCCGTTCCCCCGTGGAGCCGGGTTGCCTGCTCGATCTCAAGGTCGAATTCGTCCAGAAGCGCAGCCGCGTCTACAAGTTCAAGGGCGAGGCCAGCGTCGAAGGCAAGACGACCTGCAATGTCGAGTTCACCGCGATGATCGCGGATCCTCCCGCATAGTGCTTGCGTTTTCGCGCGCCCGCGATTAACGGCGCGCTTCACCGAAATTCCATCATCCGAGGGCCGGTCGGAACCGGTCCGTTCGCGGAGATATGACATGAAGACCGATACGCATCCCGAATACCACACGATCAAGGTCAAGATGACCGACGGCACCGAGTTCGAAACGCGCTCCACCTGGGGCAGCGAAGGCGACACGCTGACGCTCGACATCGACCCGACGAGCCACCCGGCCTGGACCGGCGGCGGCCAGCGTCTGCTCGACAAGGGCGGTCGCGTGGACAAGTTCAACAAGCGTTTCGGTGGGCTCTCGCTCAAGAAGAAGTAAGCGCTTCAACAGCTTGCCGATCGCAAGATCGGCCGGGGAGGGCGGTCCGACGGGGCCGCCCTTTCTAATTTTTGGCCGTTCTCTTTTCGGTCAACTAGCGTGGCGGACGCAGCGCGTGGCGATCGGCCTCGCGCGGAGCCGCTCAATCGCGATCTCCTCGCCGCACACCGCGCACCGGCCGTAAGTGCCCTTCTCGATCCGGTAGAGCGCCATCCGGACCTGCGCGATCTCCTGTTTGAGGACATCGTCGACTCCCGCCAGTGCCTCGTCGTCGGCGAGATCGATCGCCTGGTCGTCGAGGTCCGATTCGAGCGGATGACGCAGATCGTCCTCGATCACGTCGGCGCGTTCGATCAGCTCGTCGAGCCGGGTGCGCAATTGTTGTTCGAGTTCGCTGTAGTCGCTCATTGCCATGGCCTTTCTCGATACCATTTGGTGATCACGTATTTCACGCCGCTGCGCACCTTCATGCCGTGATGGAGCGTGTTGACGTTGCCGCTGCCGTCGGGCTTGCGGTTGTTCCAGCATAGCAGCTTGCCCTTCTTGGGCTGCACCGTCTTCCTGATTGCCTTGAACCGCGTGCCGCCACCGGCCTCGACATCGTTGAGGTAGATCATGAAGGTCCAGGTGCGCTGGCCCGCGACGCTGCAATATCTCTCCCAGTCCTCCCCGTCGGGATTGAACCAGTCGGTGTGCTGCTTGAATTCCTGCCCCACCGCGTAACGCTGGCCCTGCGGGGTCTCGCCATGCGCGGGGTTGATGCCGTGAAAGGCGTCGAGCCGGCGCTCGAGCTCCGCGACATGGGGATTGGTCACGTCGAGATCGCAGGTCTCGCTGGTACGGAAATGCACGTCGCCATTGTAATCCGCCACGGTAGAGGGACGGCGATCGGCCTCGATCAGCGCAATCAGTGCATCGCACAGCTCGTCGGGCAGGAAATCGTCGACCATGAACAGGTCGAGCTTGGGCGTGGGGGCATGCCTGACGCCGGGATGGGCGCGCAGGATTTCCGGAGTCGTCTCGCCGGCCGAATGCATGCCCGGTGGATACCGACTCGCAGGCCGCTCGCCAACTGGTCGATTCCGGGCACGACACAATATTGCGATAATCGGGTTACGAGGCACTTTTTACTTCCCAAATCGGGCCCGCTGTGCAACAGGCGCGCGCCTCGCAATTCCTTGCTTGAAACGGGGAACGCGACGTGCCTAAGCGGGCCTTTCGGCACGCTTTTGCGGCGGTATGGCGATCGTAGCTCAGTTGGTTAGAGCGCCGGTTTGTGGTACCGGAGGTCGG
>CATMNW010000381.1 GCA_950071875.1 uncultured Erythrobacteraceae bacterium
ATACACACTTTCCAGGCGTGCGCCTTCGACCACTCGGCCACTGCTCCGCGTTCCCGTCTGGCCTACCGTATTCCGCGCCACTCGTGGCCAAGAGAGGAAGCAATTCCCTCTCGCGCCCGTGGCAGCGCAGCGGTAGCGCACACAAGAACGCGCGCCTCTAGCGGCGAGGCAGTGATTCCGCAAGCCGAAGCGGGAACCGGATCCCACCTGTTTGCGTTTTTCTGATACCCTCCCCCCTGCGACGGTGCTGCGCGGATCAGGCATACCCTGCGAACACCGTCTCGAAGCCCCCTTTCGCCCCTACAATGCGCGAAAGGGGGCTTTTGTTTTGAGCAGACCGGTGGCACCGTCGTCTCATGAGGAAACCGCTGATTTCGCTCACCGCGCTGCTTGCGCTGACCGCCCCCGCTGCAGCGCAGGACGAAACGCCCGCGCCGTCGCCCAATCAGATCGTTGCAGAGGCCGCCGCCAGCGAGTGGGTCGGGATTGCACCCGAAGACCTGCTCGTGATGACCCTCGCCCCTGCCGAAAATGGAAGCGAGCGCAGGGTCATCATCCAACTAATGCCTGCGCCTTTCAGTCAGAGCTGGGTGCAGAACATTCGCACCTTTGCGCGTTCGGGCTGGTTCGACGACATCACCGTCAATCGCGTGCAGGACAATTACGTCGTGCAATGGGGCGATGCGAATTACGACAACCCGGAAAGTAAAGGCGAGCCGAAGGCATTACCGGATGCTCTCGTCGCGACCGACGAAGCAGATTACACCGTATCCGGTGAAGCGATCGGCTTGTCGACGCTTCTGGCAGATTCCGAACGGGACCTTGCGCTCGATGCCGACACCTACATTGCGTCGGATGACCGGACTGCTGCCGTGATTATCGCCAACGGGCTTGTCGATTCCTACGCCCAGCTTTCGTTGTTCCATGCCGGATGGCCCCTGGCTTCCGATATCGGGAGCGAAGGCGCAGATCCGCGCGTCTGGCCGATTCATTGTTATGGCATGGTCGGCGTTGGACGAAACATGTCGCCCGACGCCGGGACCGGAGCGGAACTGTACACCGTCATAGGTCATGCGCCGCGCCATCTCGACCGCAATATCGCGCTGGCTGGCCGAATCGTGGAAGGTATCGAACACCTTTCCAGCCTGCCCCGCGGCAAGGGCCAGCTTGGCTTCTATGAGGACGAAGCCAGGCGCGTTCCTATCCTGACCGTTCGCGTCGCCAGCGACCTTCCGGCCAGCGAGCGCCCGGCCTTCGAGTATCTTTCGACCGATGGCGAGGCCTTCGCCCTGTATGCCGATGCCCGTGCCAATCGGCGTGATCCGTTCTTCAACGTTCCGGCGGGCGGCGCCGATGTGTGCAATATTCCGGTGCCCGTGCGGCGTGCCGGGTGATCCTGGCCGGTCAAGGGGGCAGCACCATACGCGTCTGGCATGGATGGTTGTCGCAGGACTGTGCCTAGCGACTGCGGCCGGCTTTGGCGCGTTTGCCTTCCCGCAGCCCGGCGGTTTGTGGCACGCCATTGCCGGGCCAGATATCGACGGCAGCTGGCGCATCATTTGGATCGACGGGGTAGATGTACGCCGCGATGGCTATTCGCTCGGTATCCGCTGGGGCAAAATCACCGGCTTTAACAATGGCTGCAACAGCTGCGGCTTTGACGATGACCTGCCCAGCGGTTCACCGAACCGCAGCATGATGTGCACTCTCGTCGCCTGCACTGACAGGCCGAATGATCCGCTTTTGGCGCCCTTCGCGTTCGGTAACCCCGAGATAGTTTTAGATGGCGAACGCCTGATCCTGCGGGTTGAGGACAGGCGGGCTGTGCTGGAACGAGCAGACTAATGATGAGGAAAACACTCAGATTTGCCGAGCCTATTGCCCACTGGCAGGGCTAGAAGGCGACCTATCACCTGCGACTTTCTCGCCGCTTAGCGAAACTACGTCGGGGTGCCGATTCGTATCGATGAAGGCGATGGCGCGCATCGACGGAACCGGATCAAATACCTCGGTCTTTCCCTCGCGGGGCGGTAAATGGTGCTATTGGTCGGCAACAATTTCTCGATGGCCGACTTACCTTCGAGCTGCTCTAGATCTTCTGCATCAGCTCGATGCGGTTGCCGAAGGGATCGGCAACGTCGCCGCGCACGTAGCCTTCCAATTTCTTGCCCGGCTTGAAGCGGATCCCCGCCTTGCCGAGCCTTGCGACAAGCCCCGTCAGGTCGCTGACCAGCAGCGCGGGATGCGCGCGCCGCGCCGGCAGGAAACCCTCTTCGACGCCGCAGTGGACTGCCACCCCGTCACCCTCGAACCAGCATCCGCCATTGATGGCGAGATGCGCTGGCTTCGCCGCTTCTTCCAGACCCATCAGGTCGACCCAGAAACGCCGCGCATGCGGTTCCCCGCCATGCGGCATGGCAAGCTGCACATGGTCGATGCCGATGACCGAACTCATGCGCGTTCCGCCTGTGCGACAGAATCGCTTGCCCGCAGCGCACTGAGGATCCGTGTAAGGTGGGGCACGTCCTGCACCTCGAGCTCGATTTCATAGGTCGTGA
>CATMNW010000382.1 GCA_950071875.1 uncultured Erythrobacteraceae bacterium
AACCCGAGCCGGGAATACCGCTCCCGTCTGTTGCCGGAATGCCCGGCGTCCTTCACCGGCGAGCCAGAATCCGACGTGATGAGATCGGTCGTCAGGCAAAGCGGCGCGGCTTGCTTGGATCGCCTCGAGTGCGACATCGGTCTCGGATAAATCGCCATATTCCGCCAGTTCTTCAACCGCGCGGCGATAGCGATCGCGGCTATCGAAATCCATCTGCCCGTAATATCCGGATGGGTCGTTTCGCAAGATCTGTTCTACCGGACTTACGTCGTCGAACAAATCCTCCCACGAGATGGCATCAAGGGTACTGAGATTGGCGATCGCGCGTGCGACCCGTTCATTTGCTTCCAGTGCATGCGCCTCGCCTGCCCATGAGGTGGTCGCGACGGGCACGTCGAGCTGATCGCACAGCAGGGTCGACAGGGTTTCCACGAGGATCTCGACGCAAGCGATGCGAAGCATGGCCGGGAACGCCCAGAGTTCTCCGATGCGGAGCGGCGCCGTGCGCTGATAAGCGATCAGGAACCGGCTCAGGGCCGATGCCGAAACCTGCATTCGGCTCAGTTCGAGAAAACGGTGCGCGAGCACGAAGGCACGCGGGAAGCCAATGGTTTCTTCACCCTCGAGGGCTGGCAGTTTGCTATAGAAGCCGGTTGGCAGATCCTGTTTGATCTGCCTCAGCGCGCGGTGGACCACATAGTCATTGTCGAGCAACCATTCCGCCGCCTTGCTGGCTTCGGCCCCAGCCTTGGCGCATGCCAGGCAAGCCGCACGCAGCCACTCGAGGATGGCATCGGTTCCTCTGCGAGCGGGAATCTCTTGCGCTGCTTGCGCGGATATCCGGTCCTCCTCGGCAAACTGGATTGCAGCATGATCGAGCGCCGAGAAATCGCTATTAATGTCCGACATCAGCTGGCGAATTCAGTTTCCGCAGCGAGGGCCTCGAACATGAAGCCAGAGCGGCCCGGTTTGGCCAATGGAATCCGAAGGTCCGGTTGGACGATGAATGTCGGGCAAGGCGCACTTTTCGCCAGAGCGCCGGCGACACTTCCGTAGGGCGCGCTGGCAAGGTTGGTCTGGCCATGGGAAGCGACCACAACAAGGTCGATTTCGAGGCGGGATGCGATCAGATTGAGCCGCTCGCACGTTTCGCTGTCGGTTCCGAAATACACGGTAGCGTCGATGCCTTGCCGCAGGAGCCTCAACTTCCATGTTTCGAGATAGTTGCGGGCGCGCGCGGAGGTATTGCTCCTATCGGAACCGGCCTGTGTTTCGAGTGAGGGCAACTCGGCGGTTGGAGAAACAATGTGCGCCAGGATCACTTGCGCTTCTAGCGACTGGGCAAGCCTTGTGACAACCGGCAGCACGCTCTCGGAATTGGGCGATCCATCAAGCGGCACCAGAAGTCTGCGGTACTCGGCCGAACATTTCCTTTCGCGTCCCGAAGGAAGTAGAAGCATGGATGCTGCGCCGCTTTTCAGCAGCCGGTCGGCGGTGGTGCCCAGGCCTGAATGTGGACCTCGCCCGCTATGCCGCGCGAGGACGAGGACCGACCCGCGATGACCCTCCGCCCAGTCTATCAGCCGTTCATGGGCGGTCCCCGGGAGAACAACGGGCAGCACATCCGAGACCGTCTCGCTTGCCTCCCCAATAAGCTCGCCTATGCCGTCGCGGCATTCGGTGAAGCGCAGGTTCCACTCGATCGGGTCGGCAGGAAGAACCCCATGCGGGGCCGTTTCAACGATCTGGGCAAAGCCAAGCTGCAGGTCGAGAGCTTTCGCGATTGCGCGCGCGTGCCGTGTCACTTCGAGGCGGTTCATGTCTTCGTCCAGACAAGCAAGAATTTGCGGCGCTTGGCTAGAAAAGCGGGTGCGTTCGTCTCCAACCGGCGACCTCAGCACCGTGCTGGCACGTGATCGGGTATTCGTCGACATGGCAGTACGCTCCGGCATCATCGTTTCGCCCAGGCAATCATGCCTGGTGCCCCCGCGAATGGATTTTATGGCACATCGGCCATCAGACGCAGGAAGCACCGGCATGGTCTCACCAGCCTCATGCAGGGCAGCGAGACTTCTTCTCGAAAGCCGGCCGATCGGGGAAGGCCGACATATACTTGGACGCGAGCGGCACTGATCAATTACACCCGCACCATTGGTTCGCGTGCGGTCTCGCGTTCCAAGATCGAACCGGGATTATCGATCGGTGGAGGCTCTGGCCCGGCGGGGCATCTTGCTCACCAGACTGCGCGCAAGGGTCGATGCGCATTCGCCTCCAAGCGAAGAGGCTCTGCCCTGTCAGGGCTGCGCAATGTGCGCCGGCGGCCCGCCTTGCTGCCGATCAATGTATTTCTCGGGGCGCTGATCGAAGCGCCGCACGCACTGAGCCGAGCAGAAGAAATAAGACCATCCCAAAAATTCGCGGTGGGCCTCGACGGTCTCTAGCGGAATGCTACGCTGGCATACTGGATCGGTCACCTGCATCGTCAGAACGCCGTTCCATGTTCGCACCACACGCATGTGCAG